>QMXU01000007.1 GCA_003662305.1 Candidatus Hecatellales archaeon | reverse complement strand
GAAAAATTACAGACCCAACCAAGTGGAGGGAGGCAAAGTGAAAGTTAAAGGTAAAACATGGAAGTTCGGCGACGACATAAATACGGACATCATAATCTCAGGAAAATACAAGTTTAAAACGCTTGACATGAAGGAGCTTGCCAAGCATGCGATGGAAGCCTTAGACCCAAACTTCTCTAAGAAGGTTAAGCCGGGAGACCTGATGGTGGCAGGTAAAAACTTCGGCTGCGGCTCCAGTAGGGAGCATGCTCCAAGGGTGCTTAAAGAGCTTGGCATAGGCGCTGTCATCGCCAAGTCCTTTGCCAGGATCTTCTACAGGAACGCTGTGAACGTTGGGCTTCCGGTGGTTGAAGCCCCGGAGGCAGCGGAGAGGATAGCTGAGGGAAGCATGGTTGAGGTTGACTTGGAGAAGGGCGTGATAAGAGATTTAACGGAGGGTAAAACCTACAGTTTCAAGCCTATACCCTCTGCCCTCATGGAAATCTTGAGGGAGGGAGGCTTAGTAGAGTATTTGAGGAAGGCTGGAGACTACAAGCTTTAAAGCCTTCAAGTCTAATAGGATTATCAGTCTTTAGAAGGTGCACAGCAGATTGGAGAAGGTTGTTTTCGCCTATTCAGGAGGCTTAGACACCTCCGTCATGATTAGATGGCTTATAGAGAAGTATGATGTTGATGTTGTAACGGTAACCGTTGACGTTGGACAGCAGGAGGACCTTAAAGCCATAGAGGAGAAAGCCTTAAAGGTAGGTGCCTCCCGCCACTACTCCATAGACGCTCGGAAAGAGTTTGCAGAAAAATTCCTTTGGGCTTCCGTGAAGGCTAACGCCCTATACCAGGGAAAGTATCCTCTAAGCACAGCCCTGTCACGTCCCCTGATAGCCTCAAAACTGGTGGAAGTGGCGAGGAAAGAGAAGGCTGAAGCTATAGCCCACGGCTGCACCGGGAGAGGAAACGACCAGGTAAGGTTTGAAGTAAGCCTGAAAGCCTTAGCCCCTGAAATGAAGATTATCGCTCCAGTTCGAGAGTGGAACCTCTCAAGGGAAATGGAGATAGCCTATGCCCGGGAGAAGGGAATCCCCATACCCGTAAAGGACAAACCCTACAGCATAGACCAGAACCTTTGGGGACGCTCAGTTGAATGCGGCCCCCTAGACGACCCTGCCGTTGAGCCTCCTGAAGACGCCTTCGAATGGACTGTTCAACCTGAAAAAGCCCCTGACACACCTCAATATATTACGTTAGGATTTGATAATGGAGTTCCAGTGGCTCTAAACGGTCGGGAGATGGAGGCTGTCAAGCTTATAGAGGAGCTTAACAGCCTTGCTGGAAGGCATGGAGTAGGCCGGATAGACCATGTGGAGGACAGAACCGTAGGGTTGAAAACCAGGGAAGTCTACGAGTGTCCTGCAGCCTTAACTCTCATAGAAGCCCACCGCGACCTTGAAAAGCTCACCCTCACAAGAAGCGAGTTAACCTTCAAGCATCTAGTAGACTTGGAGTGGACCTGGCTTGTCTACTCAGGGCTGTGGGTTGACCCCTTAAGGCGTGAGCTTGAAGCCTTCATAGAGGAAAGCCAGAAGGGGGTTACAGGCGAAGTTAAAATTAAACTTTTCAAGGGAAGTCTGTCCGTGGTAGGACGTAAAGCCTTAACCCGCGACCTGTCGCTTACAACACGCCGCCTCGCAGAAGCCATAGACCAAACCCTAGCCAAAGGGTTCATAGAGCACTGGGGTCTTCAAGCAGTAGCCCGCTCCCTAGGAAAAACCGAAGAAGACCGGTGAGCCCCTCCAGCTTTCCCCTCTTCTCCTTTAAGCGGTTTACGATAGTTTTCCTTCAAGCCTACGCTTCAGGGATGCGATGGAGGAAATGGGCGTCGGGTCCACCCCGTTCAGGACTGCCAGGTAAAAGCTTACGTAGTCGGCTAGGTGGATAAGGTAGAGCATTCTTGAAAGCCTGGTTTCCCCTTCAGCGTAGACTTCGGTGATTTGAAGGCTGAACTGGCTTACAACTTCCTGGAAGGCTTCAATCATAGCTTTGATTTCAGCTGGCTCCCTTCCATCTCTGAGGATTACCAGGTGAAGCTTCCCGGACAGGAAGGGCTGAAGCTTCTCCATTCCTACAATCTCGTTATGGTTGAGCTCGGGGAAAACATCGTATTTGCAGAAGATTTTGCTGTTCTCGTTAAGCTGGGTTTTAAACCTGTAAGCCACGCTGGCGTATTCTCTGAAGCCGTAAACAGCGGGAAGACTGCCGTAAAGAGTGACGGCAAGCCTCTTAGCAGGATTCTCGTCCACTGAGGTTTCAGGCTTCATGCTTCCTCCAGCCTTCCCAAGCAGCCTGACAGCATCCTCAACCTCTCTTCTGAAGCCCTCGAAAACTCCAAGCCTCTCCAAGACGGCTCCCGCAGGTATCATCAAATAGGGTAAAGCCGCTCTAGGCTGAAAACCTCCCGGGACCTTCAGGTGCACCAGTCCGCGGCGGCTGCTTTCCTCAGCCAGCTTCCCCCCTGAGCTGACGGTTAGCACAGGGCTTCCCCGGTCCGCTACCTCCCTGAAAGCCCTAAGCGTCTCATAAGTGTTTCCAGAGTAGCTTACCGCGATAGTTAAGGTTTCCTCGTTGAGAAAGCTGGGAGCCTTTGGGTTTCTGCAAACTTCGACGGGAACCTTAAGCCTGTCGTAAGCCCAATCCTTCAGGAGGCTCCCACCGATGGCAGAGCCTCCCATGCCGAGGAAGACCAGGCTTGAAATCTTCCTAATCCTTTTTTCTAGAGGTTCAAGGTTTACTTCCATCCCAAGCTTTAAGGCTTCCATGCAGTAGCCTGGAAAACTTCTAATTGCCTCCTCCATTTTATGCTTGTCTAGGGCGGCGATACTGCTTGGGGCTTCCAATATTTCAGCCAACGTTTAAACCCTCGGAAATATGATATGCTAGAAGGTTCTTTAAAGCCTATAGTGGGAGGATTAAGGCTTTGGATTTACCGCCTAGAAGAGTTCCCTCCCTAACAGTTGCGATTCCAGCTTCAACCCTGTCTGAAACACCCCACCTACGCGAGAAAACCGTTAAAACCGCCATGATAGGCAGAGCCCTAGCCATTTTCAGGGTGGATAAAGTCGCCATATACAGGGACCAGCTTCAAAGCCAACGAGGCGAAGTAAAGCTCATGGCAACCCTTCTAAGCTACATGGCTACCCCCCAATACCTGAGGAAAAGCCTCTTCAAAATAATCCCTGAACTGAAGTTTTCAGGACTGCTGCCCCCGCTGAGGATTCCAAGCCACCCCCTAGAGGCGAAGGCCTCAAAGCTTAAGCCTGGAAGCTTCAGGCAGGGGCTGGTGATAGGACGCTTGGAAGAAGTAAGCCTCGTAGACGTAGGAGTTGAAAAGCCTGCAAGGGTTAAAGGCAAGCACCCGCTTGGGAAGCTTCTTAACGTGAAGATTTTGAGGGTTGAAAAAGGGCTGGTGGAAGCTGAAGCTGTTGAAACCTGGGAAATCCCCTACTACTGGGGATTCAAAGTTGAAGCGGAAGGCGTAGGGCTCCCTGAACTTGTTAGGAAGGGAGGCTACTCGCTGACGTTGGCCACCTCTAGGTACGGTGAACCCTTAGAGGCTGTTGAAGACGAAGTATACGAGCGGTGGAGGAAGGCTGAAAGCGTTCTAGTAGCCTTCGGCTCCCCCAGAGAAGGCTTAAAGGAAATTCTAGCCCGCCATGGCATGAAGCCTCAAGACCTCTTCGACTTCACGGTCAACACCATCAAGCTTCAGGGGACGGAAACCGTGAGGGTTGAGGAAGCCTTAACAGCAACCCTAGCCGTGCTAAACCATATTGTCCCCTAGCCGGAGGGAACCTTTGGAACGGTTAATCCGGCGTCAGGAATCACAAGCACCCTCGCGTTTCCACCTTTAACTTTCAAAGCTTCATCCAAGGCTTTCTGAACGTTCCGGTAAGGCTTCATGAAGGCTTTCTCCAGAATGCTCCTCTCAAGGCTTGTTACAGCCCAGATTTCAGCTTTTAAAGCCAGCTCAGCAATTTTGGCAGCCTTATGGTAGCCAAGCCGATACCGCCTTCTAACTGCTTCTAAAACTTTTTCAGGTTTGCCGTAGCGTGCTAGAAGCCTGTAAAATTGTTCGTCTCCAACGCCTTGGCTGCACGACGCAACGAGAATCATTATCCCTCCGTCCTTTAAGGCTAGCTTACCGTGCTCTATGGCCTTGTGGGCTTGGTAGAGGTTTAAGTCTAAGGGGTGGCCTGCAACGGAAACCACTATGTCCGCCTTCTCCTCAGCCTCCACGGTGTAAAGCTTCTCCGCTTCTCTGGCAGCCTGATGGAAGGCTTGGTGGAGGTCTCCTGCGAAGGCTGAGGCAACCCTGTGCCTTCCGTCTAAAATCATGAGGAGGCTGTAGATTTCTCTTCCTTCAGCGTAGGCTTCCGCGGCTTCTGCTAGGTCTTCATGGACGGGGTTGCCTTGGAGAGCCATCGTTCTCACCCCGGCTTCAAGGGCCAACCTGTGGTTCTGCTCTATGCTGCTGTAGGAGGCTACACCTGGGAAAACAGACTTTCTTCCTCCGGTGAAACCGGCAAAATAGTGAGGTTCAACAGAGCTTACAATAAAAACCTTCTCAGCCTTCAAAGCCTCCCTGTTCAGCCGGATACTTGTACCCCGCTTCGTCTGCCCCAGCTCCACAAAGCCTTCAGCCCTTGAAAGGTTAAACTTGACCCGCGATTCATACCTTGCCAGGAACCTGCCGAAAATCCTTTCAAGCTCCGCTCTAGTAGGCGGAGGATGGGCTCCGCAGGCGACTAGGAAGGACGGCTCAGCTTTCCGTAGGAAGCCTTCTAATGCTTGGAGGGCTAACCATGTGGGAGTAGGCCTCGCCCCATCGTTCACCAAGAAAAGAGGCTTGCTTCCCGGGCTTAGAAACTCCTCTACAGCCTCAGCCTTCAAGGGTTTCCTTAAAGCCTCAGCTAGGCTTTCGAATCCTCCAGCCTTTCTGCTGCTTGGAGTTAAAACTCCGATTAGGTTTTCCTGTTTAACGGAGATTCTCTCTACGCGTCCTGCGTAAGGTATCTCAACCTGAAGGGTCATGGCTGGACTCCCGGTTAAAGCCAGGGAGGCTTCCCTGAGAGAAATCTGGCTAGAAAGCCTTTGAAGCTTGGATGGCGGCGGTAGAAGCTGGCTATTTCGCTTCCAACGTACACTTTAAAGCCGTGGCTTACGATGGATTCAGCTATCCGGCTGGCTACGCCAAGCCTTCTTCCTCCCGAAGAAAGCTCCTCAAGAAGCATAGCTTTAGCGTCCGTATGTTTACGCTTTAAAAGCACAACCCATCTGCCCTCCTCAATGTAGGGTCCTGAAACCGTAAGCCTTCCTCCAGCATACTTTTCTAGGAAGCGTTTCTCCTCCTGCGAGGATACTGGAGGCCCAACATGCCTTCTAACGTTAGCAATCTTGAAGGCCTCCAGCTCGTAAACTATCACGGAATTTTTCTCCTCATCACTCCATACAGAGCTTCTTAAAACCTTGAAGCCGTAGAATCCGAGGAGTCTCGCTAAAGTTTTCTCCGTCTTGTAGAGCTGCCCCCATAAAATGTCTGGCACCGCTTCGACTTTTCTGAAGGCTATGAAGAGCAGGTCTGAGCCTCGTTCCCCCAGAAGCTTCTTCAGCCTCTCATAGGTTGGAGGCCTAGGCTTAGGAGGATAAAAGAATTTCAGGTGGGGGGTTTCCAGGAAGAATCTGGCTGAAGCTCTGAAGAGGTTGAAGGTTTCAGGTCTTAAGGGTGAAGCCACGTTTCTAGCCTTGTCGACAGGGTCTACAACGATTAGGCAGTGGCCTCCGAAAAGGCTTTCAGCCTCTTCAAGCCGCCCCCTGTAGAAGCCTTCAACATCCAGAATCTCTCCATGCCTCCAGGAGGAGGCTGCTTTAAGGGCTTCAAGGAATCCTCCGAAGGCTATGACTAGGAGTTCTGCTAGGTAGCCGCTGAAGCCTCCCACCTTTATGTCTGAACCGTAGACTTCAACCCCCTTCATAAAGCGTTTCAGAAGCCTGACCTCGTCTCTTGCTTCCACGCTCAGCTTAGAGTTCACGTACTGGGTGTGGTATGGCGTCCGGTCGGTGGCAGACTTCCAGTTTGGAGGCTTAACCTTGTAGCATGGGACAATGTTTATTTTGGCAGTTTTAGATATTGAAGCCTCCACGTAGGGGTGCTCGGCAAACCTTTCCACAATCCTGTAGCCTCTAAGGCTTCTCCGGGCAGCCTCCAGGTAGGCGGTGGAAAGCGTTTCCCTTGCAACTTCAGCTGGGGCAAGTATGAAAAGGTCTATGTCCGCGTCTCCCCTAAGCCAGGTGTCCTTCGCTATGGAGCCCTCAAGGCAAACCTCTCCTTCAAGCCTCATCCTTTCAAGTTCAGCTTTAACCCTGGCCCTAAACTTTTCAGCAGCCCGCATTATCCAGCGTCTTTCCTGCGGAGTGGGAACTACCCTAACTTTAACCTGCTCCAAGATTTCCCGCAGGCTTCGCTTACTCAACAGCCTTAACCTCGTAAAGGTTGCTGTAGATAGGACCCTTAGGTGTTAAAAGGCTTCTTTTAAGCCTTACGGCTGAAACCTTCATCACGCCAACTTCAACTTTGGAAAGCTCATGCAGAACCTTTGAAAGGCTGGGAAGGTTTCTCCTAGACTTAACCCTTGCCAGCGTTAAATGTGGTGTGAAACCTTTAGGGTCCCTCGGTATCCCAGCCTCAGCCACGATTTTTTCAACCTTCCCAGCCAGCTCTTTAAACTCTTCAGCACCCTGAGAGACGCCAACCCACACAACCCTAGGCCGGCTGAGGCTTGGAAAGGCGCCGACCCCCTCAAACCTGGCATTGAAAGGCTTAAACTCCAGTTTTTCCAGTCCGCTGACCAAGACTTCAATCTTAGGTCGAGGTATCTCCCCGAGAAAGCGTAGGGTTAAATGGAGGTTTTCCAGGTGTACAAGCCTGAGGTCTGCGCCTGAGGATGCTATTTGCCCTTGAAGCCTTCTGAAGCCTTCCAGCAGCTCTTTTTCTATGTCCACAGCTATGAAGCTTCGGATAAGCTCACCCAACACGGTTCTCCCCGCACCCATATTTTTTCAGTTCAGGCTAGCCTTAAATTTTATGGGGGAATTAAGTTTTCAAGATTTAACCTGTCAATGTTAAAGGTAGGCTGCAGGGTTGCAGAGGAGGAAGGTTGTAGGCGTAACGGGAATGCCGGGCTCGGGCAAGACAACTCTTGCTGAGGCTGCAGAAGAGCTGGGCTTCAAAGTTGTAGTCATGGGAGACTTCGTGAGGGCTGAAGCTAAACGTAGAGGCTTAGAGCCTACAGCTGAAAACCTTGGAAGCCTGATGTTCAAGCTCAGAGAGGAAATGGGTGAAGCAGCCCTAGCCAAGCTTACAGCCGAAGCCATAGAGAAGCTTGACGTGAAACTGGTGTTCATAGACGGAATTAGAAGCCCGGCTGAAATAAGAGAGTTTAAACGTAGGTTTCCAGGTTTCAAGCTTATAGCCGTCCGCACCCCAGATGAAATCAGATTTAGAAGGCTTACCGGGAGGGGGAGAAGCGACGACCCTGAAGCCTGGGAGGCCTTTCTTCAAAGGGATTCAAGAGAACTTAAGGTAGGAGTTGGCGAAGCCATGAACCTAGCTGACGAAAACCTGGAAAACCTCGGGGAAATGGAGGAGTTTAAGGCTGAGGCAAGCCGGGTTTTAAGGAGGCTGGCTGAGAATTGTTCAGGCTGAAGGGCAGAGTTCAGGTTAACCCTACCGAGGACCTGGAGAAAGTTAAGGCGGCAGTTGAAAATGTTCTGGGAAACCTGGAGTTTAAGTTTAGAGCTGAACGGGAGAAGGGAACCATGCTTTTTACGTCTCTCACCCAGGATTCTCTCTCAAAATTCAAGCGTATAGTCAGACAGGACCTCATAAGAGACGCTGTTAGAAGCCATTTGAAGGCTAGGATAGAAGGCGGACGCATAAGGTTTTTCCTGAACAAGCAGGTTGCCTACGCCGGGCATATATCCCTCTGCGATCCTGAAGGCGAATCACCGCTTGGACCCATAGAAATCGAAATCGAATGCTCCGACCCCGGCGGGCTGGTGAACTGGCTTACAGAGAAAGCCTAAGGTGAGCAGGATGAAGCCCGGGCTGTCCCTTCTATACCTTGTCGGAAGCACACCCGAACAAATGTTTTCCGCCATGGAGAGGCTGGGAGAGGAATGCAGAGTCTGGGAGCTTGTAGACGACGGAAACCTTAAACTTGACAGGGAAATAATGGAGAAACTGGAGGAGTACGCTGCCTCCTACAGGTTTGAATACTCCGTTCACACGCCCTTCACAGACCTGAACATAGCCTCCCTAAACCCTCACGTTAGAAAGCTGTCCCTGAAAGCAGTGGGAGAATCCATTGAAAAAGCTTACAAGATTAACGCTGAAACCGTCGTAATCCATCCAGGCTTCAAAGGCCCCCTAGAATATTTCTACCCTAAGAAATCCCTCCAAGTGAACTTAGAGTCGGTTCGCATACTTCTAGAGCAGGCTGAAAACCTGGGCGTACACCTCGCCATCGAAAACATGCCCAGAGGAAACTGGGCTCTCCTGTCAACCGTTGAAGAATTTGAGGTCTTCTTCTCGGAGAAGCCCTTGGAGGGTCTGGGTTTAGCCCTAGACGTAGGCCACGCTCAAACCGTGGGGCAGGTGGAATCCTTCATTAGAAGGTTTAAAGGGAAAATAAGGCACATCCACCTTCACGATAACCTTGGAGACAAAGACTCCCACCTGAAAATTGGAAACGGCACCATAGACTGGGCTTCAACCATTAAAGCCTTAAAGGAAACCTCCTTCAGCGGCTACCTAATCGTGGAATCCGTTCAGGAACCCTATGAAAGCCTTAAAACCCTTAAAAGCATGGTTCAAAGCCTAACGCTAAAAAAATAAAAGACTTTTATTCTTAGAAACCGCTTTAAACCATTCAGGTGAAACTTCTTGCCCATGGCGTACGTTCTGATAAACGTGGAAATGGGAGCTGAACCGGAGGTCCTTAAGAAACTGCGTAAGCTTCCGAAGGTCAAGGAAGCTCACTCCGTCTACGGCCTCTACGACCTCATCGCCGAGGTTGAATTTGAAACTTTAAGCGGGCTTAAAAATTACATTTACAGGCACATCAGGAACCTAGATAAAGTGCGGTCGACATTAACCATGATAGTCTCCGAATAGCCTTCAACCTTAAAGCTCAAGCTTCATCAGGTCTCTGGCAACCAGTGTTTTAGGAAAGTTTCTCCTAGCCTGCTCCAGTAAGGCTTCATCATCCCTGTACCGGGTGCTGAGATGGGTTAAAATAAGCTGTTTAACGCCTGCTTTCAGGGCTAGGGTTGAAGCCCCCTTCGGCGTGCTGTGGTATTCTGCTTCCGCCCTTTCAGCCAGGCTGTCGTCGAAGGTGCACTCGTGAATAAGAAGGTCGGCACCCCTCGCCAGTTCGAGAACAGCCCTACACGGCTTGGTATCCCCCGAATAGACTATTTTCAACCCGGGTTTTGGAGGGTCTACCACCTGGCTTGGCTTTATCTCTCTTCCGTCAGGAAGCTTAACTTTTCTACCGTGCTGAAGCCTATGCCATAGGGGCCCCTTAGGTATTCCAAGCCTTAACGCCTTTTCAACATGGAATTTCCCGGGGCGTTTATCTTCTTCAAAGCAGTAGGCTAGGTTGGGGATGGAGTGCATGGCAAGCCTAGCCTTAACCTTAAAGCCTTCCCCTTTAACCGTTGAACCTCCTGAGATCTCCCTTACTTCTAGGGGGAACCTTAACCCTGCCAGCGAGTAGTCCATAGCCGACTCGAGGAAGCCTTTCAGGCCTACGGGACCGTAGATTTCAAGCTCTCTTTCACGGCCTAGCAGGTTCATGGTTTGGAGAAGCCCTAGAAGACCGAAGACATGGTCTCCGTGAAGATGGGTTATGAAGATTTTCATGGGCTTCGAGAAGCCTATTCGAGCCTTCATCATCTGCGTCTGGGTTCCCTCGCCGCAGTCAAACAGCAGAATCCAGCGTTTATACTTTAGGGCTATGCTTGGGAGGCTTCGCTCAACCGACGGGATGCCTGCACTTGTGCCGAGAAAGGTTAAGCTGAGCCTCAACCTACTTCAGCCTCAGCACGACTACAAGCCTGGTAAGGCTTCTGTGAATATGTATTGCATGTTCCTCCACGGTTTTAAATCCTAGGTTCTCAGCCATAGCGGGAACCCCAGCCTCCAGGGGGGAAGCCATACACAGAAAGCCGTCGTCCGATAGAATCTCAGCTGAAGCCGCGAGGAAGCCTTCCAGAAGCTCTTTAAGACTTCTGCCCGCCGTGCTGGCAGACCTGCCGTAGGGAGGGTCCGTGGCTATGGCGTTCACAAGCCTGACCGGAGGATGAAGCGCGTCTGCAACAGTTAGAAGGAAGCTTCCAACCCTGTAATGGAGCAGGTTCTCTCGGGCACCCATAACCATTCCAGCCTGGAGGTCTACGCCTAAAGGTTTAACCCCTATAAGTCCGGCTTCCACAAGGATGGTTCCGGTGCCGCAGAAAGGGTCATACAGGACGCCTCCACGTTTAACCCTTGAAAGGTTAACCATGCACCTTGCAAATTTAGGCTGGAGGGTTGAAGGATGGGAGAAGGGTTTTCTCGCAGGCTTCCTGGCTGAGAAATCTTTGAGGGGAACCTGCCAGAGGGAAACCCCGAAAAGGAAGCTTCCATTTTTAAGTGTTAGACCTAGGAAAAGCTTCCCAGGCGTTTTCAAGTCCACCTTTAACCCTTTAACCCTACGCCATATTATAGCCCCAATACTTCTTTCAAGCTCAAGAGGATTCTCAACCTTCTCCGCACCGCAAACCCTTCTAACCCTGACAGCGAAGCTTTCACCTGGACTTATGAAGTCTTCGAAGGGGGTCTCCCTGCATTTCTCCAAGATTTCCCCGTCTTCAGCCTTGCAGCTGAAGATTTCTATTCCGCAGAGGCGGCTGTAGGCGGCTCTAAGCTTGATGGCTTCCAAAGCCCTCTGGGAAGCCTCAAACCTTAGGAGGCATGGCAGTTCTCCGACCTCCCTGTAAGGTACGGATTCAGCTTTAAGGATGGCTCTAACCTCGGCTGCTGGAAGCGTTGGGTGCTCCCCAGATAGAACGGTGAAAAGCCTCATTTCCCAGCCGGTCTCCCGCTATAATGTTTTATATTGGAACTTTTAGATAGCTTATGCTATGTCTGGAAGGGGCTGAAGTTTGAAGCTTAAAACGTTTACACCCTTAATCTTCGGGGTTTCCTTAGGACTTTTAAGCCTGACCCTGTGGTATGGGCTGCTGGCCAGCTTCGTTCTGCCCAAAATGTATAGGCCCCTTCACCATTGGATGTACGGCGTAGCCATGATAGCCCTCGGAGCCTGGAGGCATAGGAAAAACTATGGGAGGTTTTCTATGGCCATGGGAGCCATCTTGCTCTGGGATGACTTCCACGACCTAATACAGACTCTATCCATCACGTTAGCCTTCTAAGCGTTTCAGCCAGAAGCCCTGCAACCGAAACCTTGCTGGTGAAGGTTGGAATCGTATCCGTGGAAACAACTTCTTCAACTCCTGAACCCAAGATTTTCCTGTAGGCTTCCTCGCTCATGAGGGCGTGAGTGCAGGCTGCGTAAACCCGTTTTGCGCCTGCCCCTTTAAGCGTCCTGGCAGCCATCATAACCGTTCCACCGCTGCTGATGATGTCGTCGAAAATCACGATTTCACGGTTTTCAGCCTCCCCCTGCTCAAGCACCATGGAAACCTCGCCTGTAACCCTGTCCCTCTGCTTGCTGAACCAGCCGTAGCCTCCACCCAGAATCTTGGAGGCTTCCTCAGCCATCCTAGCAGCCTTCCTATCCGGAGCAAAGGATGAGGCACCCTTAAAACCTAAATCGAGAAAGTGTCGGGCTAGAATCCCTATGGCTGAAAGGTTAACATGCTCCACCGCAACCCTGCCGAAAACTTCAGGGCTGTGCACATCAACCGTAACTATTCTCCTAACTTTAAGCGCCTTCAAAATCTTCAAGACCACTTCAGCGCTCACAGGCTCGTTGGACCTGAAAACTTTATCCTGCCTTGCATAGGCCATATATGGAATCACAACGGTGACCTCTGAAGCCTTAGAGCGGACGGCAGCGTCCACTAGGAGGAGGAGCTGAACCAGATGGGTGTCCTGTGGGGGATAGGTTGACTGCACTATAACGGCTTTCTCGTTTCTAACCTCCCCTGCAAGCCTGATATAGGATTCTCCGTCTGGAAACCTTTTGGTTTCAACCTCCACGAATCCGCAGTCAGCCAGCCGTGCAACTTCCCGTGCAAGCTCTGCCGAGGCAGGACCGCCAACGACAAGCATCAAACCGCCTCCAGCATGAAATCTGCGGTTGAAAAGAAAAGCTTTACTGGGAGCCCCCCTGGAAAAGGGCTGATTAAATTAAAGTTCAGCCATTGTGAAAAAAATACTTGTGAGGCTGCAGTCTTTGTGGAGGATAATGCGTCCTGACGCCTTAGATGTTCTGGGAGATGAAAGATGTCGTAGAAGTCTTAAACGGTATTTCGCCATCCTCGAAGGACGTAAACATGCTAAGTTTAGAATCGCCAGAAGAATCGAGGCAGACTTCAGCCCTGACACACCCCTAGAAGACCTTTGGAGCCTCCACGAAAAACTCTCCAACCAACACCGTAAACTAGAAGAAAAACTGGATGCCGGCGAAACCGACTTTGAGAGTCTTCCCCCTCCGAAGCTTTCATACTTAAGTTTGAAAGCTGAAATTGCAAGGCGCATCCTCAGGGAATGCCACCTATGTGAGAGGCGTTGCGGGGTTAACAGGCTTAAAGGCGAGAAGGGTTTCTGTCAGTGCGGTGTTCAGGCTGAGGTTTCAAGCTACTTCGCCCATCTTGGGGAAGAGCCTGAGCTTGTCCCTTCCGGAACCATTTTCACCATGGGATGCACCATCCGCTGCCTCCACTGCCAGAACTGGACAATATGTTTAGCAGGAGACACGCTTGTTCCACTTAGTGACGGGTCTTTAACAGAAATATCTGAACTCTTTGACAATGAAGTAAAAGGGAAAAACTTAAAGCTTATTAATGGAAGCTTATGTAGCTCCTCCAATTTAAGCCTGTTCACCATTGACCACAGAGGTAAAATTTTAACATGTAAAGGCAATGGATTATCCAAAAGAAAAAATAATATTCTCTTGAAAATAGTAACTAGGACTGGAAAAGAAATAAAAGCAACACCAAATCATGAATTGTATACCTGCGTTAATGGAATTATTACGCCTATTAGGGTAGGGACGTTAAAGGAAGGAGATTTCATAGCTACTGTTCGCCGCATTCCAGAGGTAAATCATATTCCCAAAATAGTTTGGAAAGTAGAGAGCAAAAATAAAAGTCATTGCATAAAAATCACAAAAACATTATTACCTGATCTGTGCAGATTTTACGGATATCTAGTTGGTGATGGGCATGTATACGAGAGAAAGAACAAGGGAATCTATGAAATCGTTTTTACGAACGCTGATCAAAAACTACTTGAAGACTACTGCAAATGTTTTTTAAATGTTTTCAATTTAAAGCCTAAAATTGTAGAGGGAGCTACCTATAAAAGAGCAGTAATTCATTCTAAAAAAATCTACAATGTTTTAAATCAATACAGCCCCCAACTGTTAGAACGATCAGGAAGGAAAGAAGTCCCAAACGTTGTAATGCAGTGTAAGAATAGTTTAGTGGCGCATTTTTTGAAAGCACTTTTTGACTGTGATTCTACGGTTCACCTAACAAATAGGGAGGTAACTCTTTACTCGTCAAGTAAAAAATTACTGCAACAAATACATTTTCTCTTATTAAGATTTGGTATAACATCACAAATCCATATGGTTATTTGCAATAGAAAAGAACGTGTGGAAAGAAGTTATAAGCTGACAATTAGTGGTGAAAACCTATACCGTTACAGGCAGCATATTGGGTTTCTTTCCTCTGAAAAAATGAGGAGATTGGACTACCTTTTAAATATAGGAATAAAACCTCGACCCCATATAGACGTAATCCCGAATGTTAGCCCTTTACTAAAAATTATCAGGGAAAAACTACGCCTTACGCAACGTAACCTTAGAAAGGTTGTAAAAAGCTATAACTATTACGAATCTGGAGGCAATCCCCCAACATTAAGACTGAAACAAATAATTCTGATTTTTAAAAACAGACTTAACGAAATTAAGAGAACAGGTCAGCGGATTAGTGAAAAGTTTGATTATGATACATTCATTGAGGTTAGGAGAATTTTAAAAATTTCTCAGCAGAAAGTTGCAGGGTTATTAGGTGTTTCACGAAGTTTAATGAATTACTATAAGAACCGCAAGAAAGGAAGAAATTATAAAAAAATTTTAAAGAGGACCCAGTTAATTCTTAAAAAATTGTGTAAGCAAATATTAACCGATAACGTATTGAACGAATATTTAAGTAGGTTAGAAATGCTCGTAAATTCTGATATTCTTTGGGATAAAATTGTTAAAATAGAACATGTAAAAAACACAAATTTGTGGGTTTATGATCTAAAGATACCTAAATATCACCGATTCATTGCAAATACTTTTCTAGTCCATAATAGTCAATGGTTTGAGAAGGGAGAGAAATGCAGCCCCGAAGCCTTAGCTCAGATAGTTAGAGAGCTGAAAAGGCAGGGCTGCAGAAACGCGAATCTGGTAGGTGGAGAGCCGACGCCGTGGCTGGCAGCATGGCTTGAAACCTTCAACCTTTTAGACATAGACATCCCGGTGGTCTGGAACAGCAACTCCTACTATAGCGAGGAGGCTGCGAGAATGCTGGCAGACTTCGCAGACGTATACCTTTTAGACTTCAAATATGGAAGCAACGAGTGTGCGGAGCGTATCTCCTCAGCTCCAAAATACGTTGAAACAGCCAGAAGAAACCACCTGTACGCGGTGAAAAACGGCGAACTCATCATAAGGGTGCTGGTTCTCCCAGGACATCTGGAATGCTGCACTAAACCCATTCTCGAATGGATAGCTGAAAACCTTGGAACCTGGGTTAGAGTCAACCTCATGGACCAATACAGGCCTGAATGGAGGGCAGGCGAAATCCCGGAGTTGAGAAGAAGGCTTAAACCGGAAGAATTCGAGGAAGCCTTATCCTACGCAAAGCAGCTGGGCTTGACAAACTTGTGCTTCTAAACCCTTATTTTACGTAGGTCAGCCATTTATCGTATTTCGGCTTCCGGCCGTGGACTACCTCCTTGTATTCCTTTAGGAGTTTCATGGTTATGGGTCCAGGCTGTCCTCCGCCTACAGGCCTATCGTCTATTTCCCTTATCGGGGTTACTTCCGCCGCTGTGCCGGTGAAGAAGGCTTCGTCAGCCGTGTAGAGCATGGACCTGGTTAGGTCTTCCTCAGCCACCTTGTAGCCCATGTCATTAGCCAAAACCATCACGGTGTCCCGGGTTATGCCGAGAAGGATGCTGGCGTAGAGGGGAGGAGTGTAGAGCACTCCATCTTTAACTATGAAAATGTTTTCTCCCGAACCTTCAGAGACGAAGCCCCTATGGTCCAGCATTATCGCTTCGTCGTAGCCGGCTTTCACCGCCTCCATCTTGGCGAGAATGGAGGAAAGGTAGTGTCCTCCAGCCTTAGCGTTCATGGGTAAACTGTGGGGTGGAGGCCTGATGTAGGAGGAAACTTTAACCCTTATGCCTTTCTTCTGGCCTTCCTCTCCAAGGTAGGGCCCCCACGGCCAGGCTGCCATGGCCATTTCCACGGGGTTTTGAGCTTGAAGTCCCATTTCACCTGTCCCACGGAAGGCTATAGGACGGATGTAGCATTCCTTTAAGCCGTTAGCCTTCACGACTTCCACAGCCGCCATACATAATTCTTCAACCGTGTATGGAAGTTTCATCATGTAGATTTTAGCGGATTTTTCAAGCCTCTCCATGTGCTCCTTAAGCCTGAAGATGGCTGGTCCTCTACTAGTCTCATAGCATCTTATCCCCTCGAAAACGCTGCTTCCATAGTGGAGGGCGTGAGTTAAAACGTGGACTTTAGCTTCATCCCAGCCTACAAGCCTGCCGTTCACCCAAACATACTTGGTTTTAGCGAGACCCATAGAGCCTCCACTCTCCCCTAAACCAAACCTAAAATACACTGCAACAGAAATTTAAAAGTAATTCGGAGCCTCTACTCTCATGGAATAAGCCTTGGGATACCTCGCAGGCTTCCACAGCCAGGAAAAAACAGAAGCCGCACCCCTCCTAACCCAAACCCTAAAAGAACTGAAAAACCACGGTGAAAACTGGCATGTCTGGACATACCTTGACGGGGAAATCCTGGAAAATCCTTCCCCTGAAGAGCTGGAAGACGTTAAAGCTTCCACAGGGCTTCTCGGAGGCTTCCTCGAAGAGGCTTCAGACGGCTGCCCTCCCATGGAAATTGCCGCAGGAACCTTCCTAGCAGGTTCGGGAAGAATTTTCAAGCCGGAGGGGTGGAAGCAGCTTGCGGAAGGCTTAGCT
>QMXU01000006.1 GCA_003662305.1 Candidatus Hecatellales archaeon | reverse complement strand
CATTTCTCCTTTTTACACTGGGAGCAGCCCCTACAGATGCTTGCCTTAGCCACATAGTCGAAGTCCTCTGGGAGAAGTAGGCTGAAAATGTCTTTTCCAGACCATAAAGGTTGAGGCTTTTTAACAGCCGGCTCGGGTGGAGCGTCTTTATGGTCTATAGCCGCTAGGAGGCTGCAGACTTCCTCCTTGGTTAGGAGGGTTGTCTTCCTGGTGAGCAGGTAGGCTCCTGTTATAAAATCTCGGATGGCCCCTATCAGGGGGCCTCCATACCTCGGCGACAGTATCTGGTCTTGAACTCTCATAAGCTCTAAGGCTTCGGTTACCGCTTCCTCGCTTTGGGGCACGTGAAGGTTCATCTCATCCCCGTCGAAGTCCGCATTGTAGGGCGGACACACGCAGAGGTGAAGCCTGAAGGTCCGGTAGGGCAGAACCTTAACCCTGTGCGCCATCATGGACATCCTGTGCAGGGAGGGTTGCCTGTTGAAGAGCACGATATCGCCGTCTTTCAGATGCCTCTCAACGATGAACCCGGGCTCGATGGCCTCCTTAATCTTAGACCTGTCAGCAACGAATTCAAGCCTGATACGTTTCCCGTCGGGCCTGAGCACGTAGAGGGCTCCAGGATACTTGTCCGGCCCGTTTTCCACCAGCCTCCTCATCTCTTCAAGGTTCCATTCTGTCACAACTTCAGGGTAAGTAAGCTTCATGGCTACTTCAACGGGAACCCCAACTTCGTCTATGGACAGGTTTGGGTCTGGCGATATGACTGTTCTAGCCGAGAAGTCCACACGCTTTCCTGAGAGGTTGCTTCGGAAACGCCCCTCCTTACCTTTAAGCCTTTGAGCTATGGTTCTTAGGGCTCTGCCAGACCGGTGTCTCGCCGGCGGAATCCCGGAGGTCTCATTGTCGAAATAGGTGGTGACATGGTACTGGAGGAGGTCTGAGAGCTCCTGGGATATGAGGGGTGGAGCTCCTCCCTCGCTGGTGTACTCTTCAAGCCTCCTGTTAATCCGGATGATGTCCACAAGCTTATGGGTTAGGTCGTCTTCAGAGCGTATACCCGACTCAAGCATGATGGAAGGCCTAACACACACTGGAGGCACAGGCAAAACCTGGAGGATCATCCATTCAGGCCTCATGGCTGAGGGGTCATAGCCTATAAGCCTGAGGTCGTCGTCGTTTACGAGTTCAAGCCAGCCTCTGATGGTTGAAGGCGTCAGAGGCCTTGGAATCCCTTCAACATGCTCGTAGAAGCCTGTGGGCTTAGAGAACTCTATGGGGTTCCTCCTTTTCATGCAGTGGGGGCACCGCTGCGCCTTTCTCGCTTTATGCTTAATCTCCTCGTAGATGAACAGCGGCTCCTCCCCAAGTTTCTCCCGGACCCTCTCGATTTTGCCCTTATACTTCTCGATTTCCTCCTGGGGAATCAGGATTCTGCCGCATTCCTTGCAGAAAATGTTCAGGATTTCATGAATATACTTCACGAAGCCCACATGGACGACGGGGAAGGCAAGCTCTATGTGGCCGAAGTGCCCTGGACAGCGGGCAGTGGTGTTACCGCAGGTTTTACAGCGGGCTCTAGGCTCAAGGGTTCCAAGCCTTTCGTCCATCAGCCCTGAGGCTATGGGGGCTCCATCCTCATCGTAGGTGTCAGCCTCCCTAACCTCAACCACTGAGTACTTTCTGATTTCCTGAGGTGAAAGAATGCTGAACTTTATCTTTTTTATCCGCTTGGTAGCCTCTTCCTCCTCGATTAAGGTTTCAACCGCCAACTTACGCCCTCTCCTCCAAAATCAGTCTGGGAGCAATACAAAGGCTCATAAGCTCCTGTAGGAGCAGCTTAAAGGCGTAGGAAACCGTTACAGGCGAGATAACTGTTTCATCCCCGCAGATGGAGCAAACATACTTACGCTGCCTCGAGTCATACCAGGCGATAAGCCCGCACTTCTCGCACACGTAGATAACGTACTTGTCGGATTCGTCCAAGAGCCTGTCCTTCAGCAGCAAGGCTGCACCGTGGCCTACAAGGCAGTCTCTCTCCATCTCGCCGAACCTTAATCCTCCTCCCCGGGCTCTCCCCTCGGTAGGCTGCCTCGTCAGCATTTGCACCTGGCCTCTGGCTCTAGCGTGAATTTTGTCTACAACCATGTGGTGAAGCTTCTGGTAGTAGACTATGCCTATGAAAATGTCGACTTCAAATTTTTCTCCAGTAATCCCGTTGTACATGACTTCTCTTCCGCCGTGGTGGAAGCCAAGCTTCCTAAGCATGCTTCTCAAGTCTTCAACCTTCTCGTTGTTGAAGGCAGTTCCGTTGACAGGCCTGCCTATCATCGCGGAAACCTTTCCGGCTATGGATTCAAGGAACTGGCCGATAGTCATCCTCGACGGGAAGGCGTGAGGATTAATGATTATGTCCGGGATTATACCGTTCTCCGTGAAGGGCATGTCCTCCGGAGGCACAAGCATTCCTATTACGCCCTTCTGGCCGTGGCGTGAGGCAAACTTGTCTCCAAGCTCAGCGTTCCTAACGTCTCTAACCTTAACCTTGACCAGCGTGTTCCCCTGAGAGGTTTTGGTAACCATAACCGCATCCACTATGCCCTCCTCGGAGGGCCTCATGGTTATAGAGGTATCCCTGCGGGTAGGCCCCTTAATCTCGAACTCCTTGTACTCCTCGAGGAACCTTGGAGGGCTTGTACGGCCTACCAGCACATCCAAACCTGAAACCTCTGTTTCAGGAGATATAACTCCATCCGGCTCCAGGCTTCTATAGTACTGCTCGCCTCTGAAGCCTATGGTTCCGGCTTCAGGAAACTCGAACCTGTCTTTTTCTCCGCCTAGGTACTGCTTGGCTTCAGCCTCGTAGAGCCTGTAGAAGGTTGACCGGGCTAAACCTCTCTCCACTGAGGCCTTGTTGAAGATGAGGGCGTCCTCCATGTTGTAGCCTTCAAAGGACAGCACCGCCATGATACAGTTCTGGCCTGAAGGCCTCTCATCGTAGCCTATGATGTCCATGGGGTCCGTTTTCACCAGCGGTCTCTGCGGGTAATGCAGGATATGGCTTCTGGAGTCTGTTCTGAGGAAGAAGTTGGAGGCGTACATGCCTAAGGCTTGCTTAGCCATCGCCGCCTCGTAGGAGTTCCTCGGAGACTGGTTATGTTCAGGGTAGGGTATAAGCGAGGCACAGATGCCCAGAATCCCGTAGGGGACAATTTCAAGGTGGGTATGCTCAGGGGTTAAGTCTTCAGGTCTAAGAGCCACGTAGGCGTTTTCCTCTTCATCAGCATCCAGAAGCTCTATCTGACCGTTTTCCAGAAGGTTACGCCAGGATATTTCTCCCCGCCTAAGCCTTTCCAGGTCTTCCTCTGAGACTTTAGGCTTTCCGTTTTCAACTATTATGAGCGGCCTCCTTATTCTTCCGGCATCAGCGTTAACGTAGACTTCTTTCAGAACCATTTCCCTGGACTTGTGAACGTAGAGGGCTACGTTTATTTCATGGCTTATCTCGCCTTTACGCCTCATCTCCCTAAGCTTTTTAACCAGCCCTTCAGGGTCAAGCGTGTAGCCTATGTGGCCGTCGTAGAAAACCCTGGCTCCTTTAAGCTTAAGCTCGGAGCCCGCCTCCTCAACGCTTACAACCCCAAGGCTTTGCAGCAGCTCCCTAAGCTTTTCCAGGCTTTCCCCAACCGATATGGCGGATGAGAGAGCCAGGTTTTTAACAAGCCCACAGTTGGAGCCTTCAGGAGTTTCGTTGGGGCATATTCTACCCCAGTGGGTTGCATGGAGGTCTCTGGCTTCAAAGTTAGGCTGGCTTCGGCTTAGAGGCGACTGAAGCCTCCGCAGATGGCTTAAAGTTGAAATATAGTTTGTCCGGTCTAAAAGCTGGGTTATGCCAACCTTTCCCCGGCCCCAGTTCCCGGTTGCCAGAGCATGCTGGATACGCTCCGTTATTATTCCAGGCCTTACCGCCGCGTTTATAGCGCCAGCCGGGCCTATCCGTTTGAGGCTTGTGCGCTCCAGCTGGTATTTCATGTCCCGGCAGAGGTTTCGGAAGGTTACACGGAAGAGGTCGGCGAGAAGGACGCCTGCAAGCCTAAGCCTCTTGTTGGCGTAGTGGTCTTTATCGTCAGGCTTCCTCCAGCCTAGCTTAAGCTCTATAAGCTTGCATATAACCTCAGCCAGGAAGTAAGCCTTTTTAATTCTGCTTTCAGGGGTTCTGCCTAGGTGAGGCAGAAAGTTTCTGTCAAGCACGTTTTCAGCTTTTCTAACCCTGTACTCTTCCACATGTCCGAAGGCAACCCTGTTCCCGATGAAGAGGATGGCGTCTTTGCTCCTGATTACTCCGGCAGCCTTCTCAAAGGAGGCGTCAAGCATCTGCTGGATTTCAGGCCTCGGCGAAACTGCTTCAGCGATTTGCTTGTCAACTTCTAAGCCTAAAGCCTTCATAAGGACGACGAAGGGTATGTCAACCATCACGCCTGGAATGGAAACGTGAATGGAACGGTCAGCCCTCATCTTAACTTCTATGCGCGCTCTGAAGCCCACGGTGGTGGAGAAGATTTTAGCCCGGTAGGTGGCGGTTGTTCCAACCTCCTCCATGTCCACCATTATCCTGTTCGGCGCTAGGTCTTCCAAGGCCACGATAACCCTTTCAGAGCCGTTTACTATGAAGTATCCTCCAGGGTCGTTGGGGTCTTCTCCTGCAGCCATAAGCTCCTCCCGGCTTAACCCTGAAAGGTGGCAGCGTTCAGACTTAACCATGATGGGGATGTCGCCTATGTAAACGTCCTTTATGAAAAGTATTCTTCTGCCGTCCTTCTCCACCCACATGTCAAGGTGTAAGGGGGCGGCGTACGTTATGTTTCTGATGCGGGCCTCCATAGGGTAAATTTCATGCTCGGAGCCGTCGACCTCCACGATTCTAGGCTTTCCAACCTTGGCTTCTCCAAACCTAACCCTATACTTGGTTTCAGCTTCAACGTCTATCCCGCCGACCTCGCTTATTATTTCGCGAAGCCCCTTGGTGATGAAGGCGTTATAGGAGTTAAGATGCTGCCTTACGAGGCCCTCCTTCTTGAGCATGTCCTCTAGGAGAGGCCAGCTGGATGTCTGAGGCATTTCACGTTTTATCTCGGAGGGTTTAACGGAAACCTCCATGGCTACTTCTCCCTCACCACAAACCTGTAGTATACTGCTTCGCCAGCCGTAGGGCTTTTACGTGTAATCTTGATTATGTCCCCCGGCTTGGCGTTTAAAGCCTTAACAGCAGGGTCGGTATCCTTAATCTTGGGGAGATGGTAAGGTTTTATCTTGTATTTGCGTAGAAGCTCTTCAGCCTCCTTCTCGGAAAGGATTTCATGTTTCGGAACCAGCATGTGGTCGAAGACGTTAAAGGATGGTTCTTCTTTCTTACCACTCATATTTCAGGCAGTACCTCCCCTACTCGGCTAGCTCCGGCTTCAAAAACATCGTCATCGCCCAACGCAACATATCACGCTACGCACAAATAGAGCGTTAAAGACAATTTAATAAACTTTTAGTTTAACCCCCAGGGAAAAACCGTTATTTGCAGGTTTAAGCCTTTAACTGTAAGAGCCTAAAAAAGGCGGAAGGCTGAGCTATGCTTGAGAAAGTTAAAGCCGTAGGCTTCGACCTCGACGGAACCCTAATCGACAATCTAGGCCAGCTTCTCGAAGCCTGGAAGCTCGCCCTGGAAAACATGGGTGTAAAAGTGAAGTCTGAAATGGAAATTCTGAGGCACTTCGGAAGGAGAACCACCGACATAGCGATGGAGTTTACAGGAAACCTTGACGACGCTAGGAGACTGGTGGAAGCAAAGGACAAGCTTTACGACAAGCTTTGGCCTACCCGTTCAAGGCTTTTCCCCGGGGTTGCAGAGGTTTTAGCTGAAGTTAGGAGGAGAGGATACCTGTGCGGGGTTGCCTCCTCCAATAAAAGGGAGAGAATTAAGCGTATACTCGCCCACTTCGGAATAATAGGGTACATGAATGCCCTGGTAGGCTACGACGAGGTGGAAAAAGGGAAACCGCATCCTGACATGCTTTTAGAGCTGGCTAGGAGGCTCAGGGTTAAGCCTTCCCAGATAGCCTACGTGGGCGACAGCTTCTACGATGTTGAAATGACGCGGAGGGCTGGAGGAGTTTCCATTCTTATACATTCAGGCCTCCCCTACGACGGCCAAGGTGGAAGCCTTAAGGCTGAGCCTGACTACACGCTAAGAAGCATAAGGGACCTCCTAGGCTTACTTCCGGAGAAGCCTTCAGGGTAGACCTTATAGGGTTTTAAGCAGGGCAGCCAGTGCCCCCCTTTCGATTTTAATGCTTCTGGCTATGGGGTTGCATTTCGCCCTAAGCAGGAAGAAAACGTTGATGCCTAGGTTTCCTCCTTCAAGCTCTGTTAGGGCTTCATAGTTTCCCATGCCCTTGGCAACGGTCAGCTTCGCCTCTGGCAGGCGGCTTTTCAGGTGTGGGGGAGCCTCATCCCAGATGAAGCCTACGGTGTCTCCTATGGTTTCAACCCTGTCAACTATTTCGCCTATGCCTGAAGCCTTCACGTCTTCCATCGTCGCATCGTTGAGAACAGGGCCGCCCTTAACAACCAAGACCACTTCAGCTTTGAACTCCTTTAAAACCTCCACCAGAACTCTGTCCAAGACTATTTCTCCAGCGTTGTCGGCTAGGTAGAAGACCAGCCCGCCGTTTTTAACCAGCCTGTAAGCCTTCCTCGTATGGTCAGGCGTTAAAGCCCTGCTTCCCAGGGAAAGCTTGAAGTCTTCAAGATGGAAGCCGTAGCCTTTAACGTCAAACTCTAGGGCGTTGGCTCTGGCAGCCACAAGGCAGGCTCTTCTAAACTTTTCGTAGGGGCTTTCAGCCTTAGAAACAAAGCTTTCGGCTTCCGGCAGAAGCTTTAAGGCCAGCCGGTTAGAGCGCTTCTTCATTTCGGCGTAGGGGTCTCTCCCTCCAAAGAAATCCTTTATAATTCTGTCCCTTAAGGTTCCAAGCTTCGCAGGGTAGGCTTCCCAGCTGAACTCTTCAGCCATCATTTCCAAGACTTTCCTTAAAGCCTCAATTCTCAGCTTTTCGTTTTTTGTTAGGTAGGTGGTCTCCCTGTACCCCCTCTCGAACAGGCATGGCAGGCATTCGGCGGCAACCTTCAATCCGACGGCCTCCAAGGAAAGCCTGTGAAGCTTAACCTACTAGGTAAGCTAACCTGAAATTTAAGGTAAACGCCCTGGAAGACGAGGCCTTTAAGGCTTGCTAAGTAAATTCGCTAGGTGAAGGTGCACACGATAAGCGAAACATCCGGCAGCGTAAAAAAGAAGATGATTAGGCTGGAAAAAGAAAACGCTTCAAGCCTCTCAGCAAGCGTGGAAAAACTGGGCAACGTGGTGGTTAAAGAGCTTTTGAGGAGCGTAGCCTACGACTCTCAGAAGCATGCAGCTTCTACACAGCCATCTTAAGCCTTCTAGAAAGCAGCCAGCAGGCCATCAGCGAAGAGGAATACCGCCAGCTTGAAGCAGCCCTGAAAAACACGTTGAAGTAGAACTTCAAATGATGAGGCAGGCTGAACAGCTTTTAGAGACGGAAAAGACAGCTGGATAAAACATTTGCTGGCGGAAATCCGTGAAGACGAGGTTAGACACCACGCTCTTATGAAGCGCCTTTTGGAGGCAGTTATCAGGCGGGAGACCATCTTTGAAGAGGACATGTGGAACATGATGTGGAGAGATGTGCCAGGCCACAGCACCCCCATCGCCTAGCCGGAAGCCAAAACTGTTTAAACCTATCAAACAGCCCATTAATAAATAAGGACGAAGACTAAACGAGTAAGAGGAAGCTTAGGGGCTTCCCAAGCCGGGGTACCCTAGTCAGGAAAGGGGCAGGCCTGGAGACTGCTGCCTGGAAGTCTGTGGCCCCTTGGGCCTCGTGGGTTCAAATCCCACCCCCGGCGCCAAAATGCTTCACCGCTGCCTAGAAAAGGGGATTTTGATGGTTACTGTTTCCCTGGCTCAGATGGATGTGCAGCATGGCGACGTTGAAGCCAACCGGAGGAAAGCCCTAAAGTTCATAGAGGAAGCTGGAAGGCGGAGGTCTGACGTTCTAGTTTTGCCGGAGCTCTGGACTACTGGCTACGCCTTGGACATGCTGCCGAAGCTGGCTGAACCACTGAACGGTGAAACCGTCAGCATGCTTAAGGAAAAAGCCGCCCAGCACAACATGTACATTATCGGCTCCATGGCCGAGCTTAAGGAAGGAAAAATTTTCAACACGGTTCCCCTTGTCGGGCCTGAAGGGCTTGTGGGAGCCTACTCTAAAATCCACCTTTTCAAGCTCTTGAAGGAGCACCTGTACTTTACGCCTGGGAGGAAGCTGGGAGTTTTCGACGTGAAATTCGGACGGATAGGTGTGGCTGTATGCTACGATTTAAGGTTTCCAGAGGTTTTCAGGGTTATGGCGTTGAAGGGGGTAACCACGGTTTTTGTTGTAGCAGCTTTCCCCAACCGGTTGAACCATTGGAGAAGCATGCTTTACAGCAGGGCGGTGGAAAACCAGTTTTTCATGGTTGCAGCCAACAGGATAGGCAGCTACGGGGATAACAGGTTTTTCGGCCACTCCATGGTCATAGACCCAGACGGGGAAATACTGGTTGAAGCTGGGGAAACTGAAATCCTTTTGACTTGCGAACTAGCGCTTGGAAAGGTTAAGCAGGCTAGAAGCAGGCTTTTCCACGCAGAACAGAGGAAGCCTGAAATCTACGACGCCTTCCTGCAGGGGAAACAGGCTGGTGATTAGGCGGTTGAAGGCTGAAGGCTGGAAGGTCTACTTTTTCAGGGTTGAAAACGTGGAGGACGTTGTCGCAGAAGTTTTCAGCAGGCTTAGATGGAAAAGCCAGATTGGAAGAAACGATGCAGTCCTCTTGAAGCCGAACTTTCTGTCGACGCCCAGAGCAGGGATAACCACGGACGTGGGGCTGGTTAAAGCCGTGGTCGAAGTGGTGAAGGACAGGACCTCCCAGGTCTACGTGGGCGAAACGGATTCGACGGCTAAAGACTTTGACAGGGTTGCCAGAAAGCTTGATTTAGGATGCAAGGTTGTGAACCTTAGCAAGGATAAAACCGTTAACGTTTCTGGGAGGTACGGCGTGTACAGGCTTCCAGAGCTGGCGTTAAACTCCAAAATCGTAAACCTTCCCGTGCTGAAAACCCATATTCTAACCAAGGTAAGCCTTGGAATTAAAAACCTCTTCGGGCTGATCCAAGAGAAATATAAAATCGTACACCACTGGAAGCTGGACAGAATCCTCTGCGACCTATACTACATTTTCAGGCCTCCCATGAACATCCTTGACGCCCTGTACGTTCTGGACAAGAAAGGCCCCAGCGGAGGCAGAATCCGTAGGGCCGACATGCTGGCTGCCTCCTCCGACACGTTAGCCTTAGACGCTGCAGCCTGCAGGCTTATAGGCTTAGAACCCTCAAAGGTAAGCCACCTGAGAAAAATCATGGCCACGGAGGAAATAGAGTATGAAATGGTTGGGGAGACAAAACTTGACATGGAATTTAAGATACCTGCCACCACGCTCATAAGAATTGGAGATTTCGCCTTAACCCCACTGAGGATTATCAAAAAGAAACTGTTCAGGCTGCCTTGAAGAGCTTTGGAAAGGAAACTGTTTAAAGGAGGACCACCCCTTCTTTTGCTTGGTGAGCCCTTCCTTGCCCATGGTTGAAATCAGCCTGGTTGGAGGGGAGCTATCCCCGGAGCAGAAGGCCAGAATAGGCGGCGAAATCTGCGACATACTAATAAGGGAGATACCTCGGTTAACCAGGGAAGTTATCTGGGTGGTCTTCAACGAAAAATCGCCGGAAGACTGGATTATAGGCGGCAAATCCCTTAAAGAGCTCCTCCAAAAATAGCATGGCAGAGACTGTGTAACCCCGGCATGGGAAACTGTCCGCCTAGCATGAAGGCTAAAAATGTTTTCCAGCCCTGAAAGAAAGTATTGTTGGAGGTTTGGTGAGATGGCGTCTGGGAGGAAGATAAGCCAGCTTGTCTTCCCGAGGGTTGTAGCGTTGATAACAACCTGTAACAGGGATGGAAAGCCTAACGTTGCAGCCTTCTCCTTCCTGATGCCCCTGAGCTTTAACCCCAAGTATGTAGCCTTCTCCATCGACCCTTCAAGGCACAGCTACTTGAATCTTCAGGAGACAGGAGAGTTCGTGGTGAACATCCCAACGGAAGCCATGCTAAAAGAAATATGGGTCTGCGGGAGCAAGTCGGGGAGGGAAGCTGACAAGTTCCGTCTGGCAGGCTTAACCAGGCTTGAAAGCGTGAAGGTGCGCCCTCCAAGAATAGGGGGATGCCCTGTACAGCTTGAATGCAGCGTGGAGTTCAACAGGAAGTTTGGAGACCACCACCTCATAGTTGGAAGAGTTTTGGAGAAGCACGTGGAAACCTTGGACTTCAAGCCTGTAACCCACTATTCTGGCAGAGTCTTCCTCAGGGTTGGAGAGGCTGCGGAAGCCTAGGAGGGAAACCTTTTTCTACTCTTCTCCTGATTTTACCATTAAATCTTGTTGAAGGTTTGAGGTGGGGCTCCGTTGGCTTCAGAGGAAGATGTCAAAGCCTTTGAGCGGGATATAAGATGCGTTCCCACAAGAATTATCGTGGATAAGCTTAAGGAAGGAGAGAAAACCTTAAGCGAGCTGGAGGCAGCCCTAAACGAGGTTTTAAAAGACCCTCTAGACCCGATTGTGGCGAAGCTTTACGTGGACCAGCTGGAAGCTGAAGGATTCATCGAGAAGAAGGGAGAAGGCGGAAACCCTGCCTACACACTAACCCAGAAATGGAAGGATTTAGAAGCCAAGAAGGAAAGCTGACTTTTAGCGGATCCTTTTTTGGTGGAAGCCGTTAAGCTGGCGAGACTACTTCAGCAAGCATCTTCCACCCGTAAATCTCACGGCTCCAATGAGAAGCTGGAGGGTTAGAACCATAACCGACAGAACTATAAGCGGGGAAGTTACCGGTAAAAGCCAGCTGGCAGCTTGAAGACCAGCCCAATGAAGCAGGATGGAGAGGAGAAGCAGTCCTGAAACAAACTTTTTTGGAAGCCTTACTTTGCCTCCAAGGAGAGCTGAGACCAGAAAGGCTAAGGGGGACAGGTAGGTTAAGGCGATGAGCATGCTGGCCAGAACTCCTACCGTGAGAATCACCAGTTCAGGGCTGAAGGATAGAAGCGGGTAAACCGTTTTCGCAGCCTCCAGCTCGAAGAGAAGCGGGTAAATCATTCCTTTAACAGCTGCTTTCAAAGCCGGGTTTTCCCTTTCCAGCTCTGCCATGGTGGGGCTCCAAGCATAATACCAAGAGTTGAAGGTCTTCATGAAGGCTAAGCCTCCACGGGTTGCCGTAACGTAGCCGTCCCTGAAGCTTCGGAGCGCCTGCACTTGGGGCGCCATCTCGCTTCCGAAGGCTGCGGTTGCTATGAGGCATCCTCCCCCCGGCTTAGCCTCAGATTTAAGCCTTAGCTCTACAAGGGTTTCCTCTCCTGGAGAGACGGTGACGGCTATCGACTTTTCCCGGTAGCCTTCCAGGGAGGCGGTAACGGTGCAGGACGGCTTGTTCACGATGAAAGCAGCCTTTCCGTCTCCTCCGGTTACTGCTTCATGCCCGTTCACTTTCACCTTTGCACCGGCTAGAGGCGTCCCGGCAGCTTCGTCTAAAACTAGGACCACAAGTTTTGAAGGTGGGGGAACCGTTGTTTCGATGGTAGGACTTGCTGGAGGGGGAGGCTTAGTGATGGTTTGGGCTGGAGTGGGCGTTGGCGTGAAAGCCTTCACGGTTATGGTGCACCCTTGGGCTTGAACGTTTTCTATGCGGTTGAAGGCTTCGTCGACTAGGTCGACCTTTAAAAGGTTGACTGTGCAGCTTCCGCTGGAGGCTGTTTGAAGCACTTCCAGCCTTAATGTCAGGGCTATTCCGGGGGGTGTGGGCTTACCTGTTTCTCCAACTCTTGCGAGGGCCAGCTTCACAACTTCTTTCCCGCCTACTATTTCGGTTTCATCCATTCCTATGAGGGGTTTATCGCCGAAGAGCTTTCCCACCTCAACTTTTTGAGCTTTCAGCAGGCTGGAAGGGTAGGCTACGTGGAACTCTCCAGCGCTGAGACCTGCCTCCCCAGGGTCCACGTAAACTGTAACCGTTAGAACGTCTCCCGGAGAAACCTGCCAGCGGTCTGGTTGAAGATAAACCTTAACCTGTGAAGTAGCAGCCGCAGACGGCAAAAGCAGAATTGCGAGGAGAAGAAGGGTTAGGGGTAGGTGGAATTTCAACTTTTTAGGGTGCCTCCTAAAAATTCTGGGGATTTTCAGAGTAATTAAAAGTTTTGAGCGGCGGTTGAAAAAGGAGAAAGGAAATTTCAGCCTTGGGCTTTAACCAGTGCTTCAGCCATTTCGGCTAGAACCTTTTCCGGCTTTTCAGCTTTAACGACGCCGCTGGCCAGGAGGACTCCTCTGGTTCCAAGTTTTATCGCTGCTTCAACGTCGGGGCCGGAGGTTATTCCTGCACCGCAGAGCACGGGAATCTTCGGGTTTACCGCTCCAACAGCCTTGAGGGCTCCTGTAACTACTTCAGGCTTAGCCTTTGAAACAGGTATGCCTGTGCCTATGAGTTCAGGAGGCTCAATAGCGATGATGTCAGGGTTCAGCCCAGCTATTTTCCCGCATGCCTCCGGTGTGTCAGCGCAGGCCACCGTGGCCAGCCCAACCTCTCTCGCCCTGGCGATGCCCTCCCCTATAGCTTCCAGGGGGATTCTGCGTTCTGAATGGTTTAGCAGGGTTCCTACGGCTCCTGCTTCACGGACGGCTTCGGGAAGCACGTGGCCTGTGCGGCTTCCAGGCTTAACTCCGTCCACATGCTGGGCTAGAACAGGTATGCTCACGCGTTCAGCTATTCTTGCAAGGTCTGTGAACTGGGGGGCCACGGCTACGGTTACCCCGTACCGGCGGGCTGCCCCCTCGCATTTCTCCGCGAGTTCAACCGCTCTTGAGCCTGTGGACTCTAGGTAACATTTGAAGTTGACGATGATGGCTGGAAGTTTTAGGGTAGCCTTCAAAATTCTTCACTGAGCCTTCCTGAACCTGTCCTTAAGTTTTTCAAGCACTTTTGGGAGCGTCGTGTACTCCATTTCGTCGGGTCCAAGCCTGTGAGGCATGAAGAGCCCATGCCTCCTGAGGAAGTCTGCCACCTCGTTAGCCCTCTGCCTTGCCAGGTCGAAGGCTGGGTCGTCGAAGAGGTCTGCCGGGCCCTCCAGTATGCCGCTGTGAATCTGGAATCCTAGGGCGACTACGCGTGGCGGGCCGTCGAACCTAGTGCACTGAGCATATTTGAGGGGGACAGGCATTAAAGGCCCATGGTGGCTTCCCCTCATCCATCCTGCCACTATGTGGGGGAAAGCGAAGGGTTCCAGCACTTCACCTACCGCTGGGAGGCCGTGCTGGGCGCGGACGATGCATACGGGGTCATCTTTGCCGACGTATCGGCCTGCTATCAGTGAAAGCCTGCTTGTGCTGGCTGCAGCGGCTGGAAGCCCGTCCTTCCTGTAGATTTTGCTTATAACATAGCGGCTTGGAGTTCCTATGAGGGCGAGAAGGTCGTAGGCTTCTTCAGGGCAGTTAAGCTCCACCTCTAAGCCTTCGAAGACGTCGAGAATCACGAATTTGAAGCCTCCGTGAAGGGAGGGGTCTATAACCAGTCCTGCCGTGTTGAAGGGGTCTGCGAAAATCTTGTAGAGCGGATAGTTCCAGGCGCCGGGCTCCGTCTTGTCGGCTGCGAAAACCACGAGGGGGTCTGCTCCTCTCTCCTCGAACTCCAGTTCAGCTACACCTGGACCCATACCCTTAATGTTCCCTGAGAAGGCTTCAGCCAGCAGGTCTTGGCCTGCAGCGTAAAGCTTCAGAGGCTTTGAAACCTTCTCAGTGACCTCCTTGAAAATGTTCCAGGCTAAACCGTGGATTTCAGAGCTGTTCTCACCTCGCCTGTGGGTCATGAGAAGCTGGAGGTCGTCTCCACAGTGGAAAACCCTGAAATCTAGCAGAAGGCCGCTGTCTCTGGCTTCGGCCAGAAGCTTCTCCGCCATTTCCATCTGTTTCGGGTGGACTCGGTGGTGGCCTGCGAGGCTTCCTATGTCAGCCTTGATAAGGCTTACAGTAATTTTTTCACCCATAAAATTTAACACCTTCCATACAGTTGAATAGCCGACAAACCAAATTATCCGGCAACTTTAATTAAGCTTTACTCAAACCTTCAATCTGGAAGAGGGGCCCGTAGCACAGCCTGGATAGTGCGGCAGCCTCCGGAGCTGCAGGTCGAGGGTTCAAACCCCCCCGGGCCCGCCACTAAAGACAAGGAGAAAACCTTTTTCGTCACCATCTTGGAAGCCATAGGGCTGTTGTGAGGAGGATTCCAAGTAGAAGAAGGCCGAGGATGGTGCTCTGGCGGAAGTGTTTGGAGCCGTAGGCGAAGGGGTGGCCTAGCTGAACCTTTCTCCCCGCAACCTCTACGACTTGCCGCCATTCAGCTGTTATGAAGCCGAAGCCTGCTCCCGCAAGAGCGAAAACAGGGGCTGACGGGGTGAAACGGTTGAGGATTAGGCTTAGGATTAACAGTTCCAGCCCTACATGGTAGTGCTCGTGGAACTCCAGGCCTCTCTCAGCCTTCCTGTAGTCTATCGTCCACCACCACACGTCCACAACGTAGGAAGCAAAGGCGCCTACTATGAAAAATACGAGTTCAGCCATCATCAGCCATAACCGCATTATAAGTCGTCTGCCAGCCAAGATAAACCTTAGCCTCGCCATGGAAAAGCCTTGCCAGGAAACGGCTGTAATTTGGGGGGTTAAGCCTTACTTTTCTGCGAGGCCCATGAGGCGGAGGGCGTTCCCTCCAATTACTAGGTTCAAGGTTTTAGGTTCCAGCTCAAGCAGCAGAATCTTGTTCAGTTCGGTTTTCATGTGGCCGAAGGGTATGTCTGAGCCGAAGAGAACTCTCTCCGGTCCGGCTTCTTCCAGGAAGGCTTTAATGGTTTGAGGGGAAGCCAGTGAAGTGTCGAAGCACACGTTCTCGTTCTCCCTGAAGGCTTTAAGGAAGGACTGAGGGTTTCCGCCGAGCATGCCCAGGTGGGGGACCACAAGCAGGACTTCGGAGAACTTCTCGACGAACCTGACTGTGAAGTCGAGTTCCTCCTCGAAGATTACGGGTAAACGTAGGCTTGCAACGGCTTCAGCGAAGACTTTAAGCTTAGGGTCTTCCAGCACCGAATAGTTTGAACTGCAGTCTGAAACCCCTCTAACCCAGTGCCATTTCACGCCTAGGAAGCCTTTGCCTTCGGGAGGAGGTGCCAGGTCGTCGGGGGCATAGTAGAAGGGGTAGAGAACCTTTCTTCTCTCAGCCTCCTCGAGAACCCAGTTGTTCATGGCCTTGTCTGCTACGGCTGCTGAGGGGAAAGGGAAAACCACCGTTCTATCTACTCCCGCCTCAGCCATCTGCCTTAGAATTTCTTCTGGGGAAACCTGAAGGCCGAGGGAGAGCGAAGGCCCCATGTGCGTGTGGAAGTCTACCCTCAACGTGCTCCACCTTTCACCATGCTTTAGGATATCTCCCCTTAGGCATTACCACCCTTTCCGTTTTCAGCGCTATCCCCCTCTCAGCCTCCAAAATCTGCTCCGTCGACATTTCAGCCTTGGCCAGGGCTACGAGCTCGCCTTTAAGCGTCATGACGGCGGTTAGGCTTCCCGGCTTGATTCCCGAGTCAAGCTTGGATATTCCTGGAACCGCCACGTGGGCTCCGTAGCATACAGCCTCGACAGTGGAATCCTTAACGTAGACCTTCGGCAGAAGCTCGACAGCTGTTTCCACGGGGAGAACCACCCTTCTAAGCCAGGTTTCATCTTTTTTCTCCTGGTAGTAGGCTTGGGCGTCGGCTAGGTCCTGAAGCCTGATTAGGTTGCTGTCTTCCGTGTAGGGGCCGGCCCTGGTTCGCCTGAGCTCGGCCATGTGGGCTCCTACGCCTAGAACTTCTCCTATGTCGTGGATGAGCTTTCTAATGTAAGTTCCAGACTGGCAGCCAACCTTGAAGAGCACGTTCCTCCCTTCCATTTCGAGGACGCTTGAATAGTAGACAACTCTGGTTCTTATCCTACGCTTAACCGAGGAGCGTAGGGGAGGCCTCTGGTAGATTTCGCCGGTGAACTCCTTGAACGCTTTTACAACCCGGCTGAAGTCTACTTCGCCGTGAAGCTTCATCACGCCGACATATTCTTTGCCTCCGGCCAGAACTGCTTGAACGGTTTTGGTAGCGTCCTCAAGCCCTATGGGTAGAACACCGGTCACAGGAGGATTTCTCCAGCCCTTCCCCAGGCTTCAAGAGTCCCCCCGTGGCCTGCACGGGACAGCCCTAAGATTTTCTTAACCCAAGCTGTAACCTCATGGCTTGAGGGGCCGGAAGGCTTATCCAGGTTCACGTAGCCGAACCTTAAATGCTCGTCAAGTGGCCTGCTGTGAGGCTGGAAGCCGTATTTCCCGCTGGTTT
>QMXU01000005.1 GCA_003662305.1 Candidatus Hecatellales archaeon | reverse complement strand
CTGTTAACCATGTCTAGGCTTAGCCATATCCCGTAGACGAATATTACTATGAGCTTTACAATGGAGTCTATCCATGAGAAGGGGTGTCCCGCCTGGTGAATTCCCCACTGGCACATGGCTCCTGGAACAAGCGGGATAAGGCTTTCGTTGGCAACCCAGTAGAGTCCCATACCCACTATTCTGGAGATTATGATAAGCCAGACTACTGTTGAGGCTAAATAGAAAGCCTTCTCAAGCTCGTATCGCTCTTCAAGGCTGGCCTTCTCTGCTCTCCGCCATATTCTCCATGCTTTTGGTACGGCGTAGGCAGTTAGGGCTATGGCAAACAGGCTTAGGATGAACATTATGGCCGTATAGGGTGTCCATATCATGAGGGTCACCTCAGGAGGTTCTCAAAGATATTTTTGAGCAATTGCTTATATTATCCTTTCGCCGGGACGGTGGCCCGCCGATACATCACAATTGAAAACAGCAGAATCACGATGCCGATGATGGCGAAGGACGCTGGAACTATGGGTGAAGGTGGAACATAGGCGATTCCAACCTTTTCAGCAAGCATGGGAGCAGCCTTGCAAACAGGGAGCACAGGACAGCCTTCAGGCAGCGAGCAATGCTGATACTCCATAGTATATTTGGTGTAGCCTACCTCTAGAAGCTTCTTCGCAGCCTCGTCATCATAGGCAATACGGTTGCTCGCACAGCTTTTGGTTATTTTTGCCCCTAGGAGAATCTTTGCTGTTGGCGGGTCTACTTCACAGCTCTTACCGTGGTTCCACACGTGGATTCTTATGGGGTGGTCTGGCCCATAGTAGTCGCAAAAGGTTTCAACGTATAGTTCATCCCAGCCTCGCTCCGGGTCTAAAAGCCTGAGCACGCAGCCTATGCAGCAGGCGTGAACCCTTTCGCCTTTACCCCATCCTTCAGTGTAGATTTTGAAGTGCTCATCCATTTCAGGTGTTATCAGCATCCCGCAGGCTGGGCAGCGTGGTATACCGTAGTACTGGTAGTAGAGGTAGCCTGTTACTCCGAACATTATCACAGCCACTATTATAAGTCCTGCAACAAGTGTTTTGGAAGTTTTAGCCGAGGACATTTTACATCCGAAAAAATAATACGGAGGCCCCTTAATAAATCAGTTGCGGAATTAAACTCTTACCCATCAGTTCATCTTAATTTTGGAAATATAAGCTTACTAACTACGAAAAGATGTTTACAATACAAACGTAAATAAAGAATAAAACAATAATCTTAAAAAAACTGATTTTCAGGATTTCCTCTTTAGAAGACAAGACCTTTCTAACCTCCCCCATAATTCAACTAACCTAATATCTGCCATACGTTTTCGCCGCTCTAACCATGGTTTCCACGTTTTCAGGAGGCCCGCCTTATAGTCTTTAACGGCTGGTTCAGCAATAGAGAGCGCGAGCATCTTCAGGTATGTAAGCCTGCTTCCCATAGCCTCGGATTCGGCGTGCATGCTGGAAGTCTAAAAACGTATGCCGCATCCAAACGATCTTTAGGAAGCACGGCAGAAGCCATGCAAAAAATAAACTGAAAAATATTAGTGGTTTTCCTCAAATTCTTAGTAGAGATTTAGCTTACTTTTTAGAGGACAGACTCAAGTCTAACTTTGGAAAATGCTAGTCGATTTAAACATAATCGGTTAAATTTTTCTTGAAATCCTTAAGCATCTTCTTAACCAGTGTAATAGCGTACTTAGCTTCCTCAGGATTGTAGACTCCTTCATAAAAAGCTTCGTCATGAAGTGTTCTCATCACATCGCTGTAAACAGCTCTAAGGTCTTCTCGGTCCATCTTCCTTAACAGAGACCTACGCTCACCATGCGATTTGGGAGTTATACCCAGCTTCCGGTTAATATAGGAATTTACAGCAACGATCATCGACAGGAAGACCTTGTCTAAAGCATTTCTGTAAAGTAGCACATCCTTTGATTTGATGGCCTTCTCAAATTCCTCCTCTGCATAGCTCAGGATCTCTTCAGCCGTTATTAGAGAGCTGTCGATAACCTCTTCAGCCACGTTCAGCTCACCCAATACGTTGACTCAAAGCTTAATATTAAGTGCACGTTTAACCAGTAAATCTTTTATTTTCAGATAAAAAATTTGCTGAAAAAACTATCAGATCATGCTAAACTTAGAAATGTAATAGTACATCGGTATATAGAGATAGATTATGGACTACTTTACGAAAAAGCCTTAGAACTGGTAAACATGGTTTCCCAGCTTTTAGGCTTCAAATTAAAAAGCTTATAAAGTAACAAAGCAGACCTCATTGTTTACCTTGAAGAAAACTGGATTTTTAAGACTTATACTTGAGGGCTGCCTCCACCATAGCCTTCAAGTTTGCTATTGGAGTTCTGGGGGCTAAACCGCAACCGGGCGCTAAAGCATCTGCACCGTCATTAATTGCTTGAACAGATTCCTTTTTAACTTCTTGAGGTGTGCCTAAGAGAAGGGTTTTAGCTGGGGAGATATTTCCAACGATGGTGGCTAGGTCCCCTGCCAGCCGTTTCGCTTCTTTCATGTTCACCTTTTCCTCGATGCTTAGGCTGTCGTAGCCTGTTTCAGCCATGGCCCTTACTATGGGTGTGACTTTGCCGCAGATATGAAGAACCTTAACAGCCCTAATTTCTTCAGCTAGCCTTGCTAGGAAAGGCTTAATCATGGCTTCAAAATCCTTGGGGTTGAAAAGGTCTGATGAGGCTGAGGGATCGCAGGGAACTAGGACGTCCGCGCCAGCCTTCACCAGTGCTTCAGCGTAGCGAACGTTAACTTCGGTGGCAGCTTCAAGGGCTCTTTTAACTTCCACAGGCTTTTTCCTAGTCCAAATTGCCATTCTCTCAATGCCCATGAGGTGGCCTGCCAGGGTTGCCGGCCCTTCGAAGCCCACTATTACCGGAAGGCTGCCTCCAACTTTTTCTTTTAGAAGATGGACAGCTTCCAGCACAACAGGGATACGCTTAAGCTCAAGCAAGTTTTCAGGTATTTTAAATTCTGACAGCCCGCTGCTGTAGGGGTGCTCCCTGACGGAGGGCTGCCTGTCTATTGTTCCCATGTTCACCTCCGCCCCTAGAGCGTCTGCCAGCACGGTTAAGCCGAAGGGTATGCGGGCTGTTTCAAGCCCGGCCAGCTCGTAGGCGGCTAAAGCCAGTTTCACCATTAGTTCAGGGTTGCTGTGGGCTTCAGGCCACCGGGCTCCAGTGGCCTCCATGAACTCGACGGTTCCTGTCTGGGTTACAGCGGTTACAGGTATTCTGTCAACGCTTTTGCCTGTTAGAGCGTTTAAAACTCTATCCCTCGGGTTCAATGGTTCCACCAGCCTATCTGAAAAGGCTTCAAGCCAATATTAACTGTTTCCGCTGAGGATGCCTGATAATCTTACATTTTGTTTAGTGCGTCCATGGCTGCGTCTACGATGGCGTCGGTCATCAGTGAAACCGCTGGGTTGAAGCACCGCTCCATCAGCCAGAGCTCTTTCGCGGTAAGCTCTTTCATGATCGCGATGGTAAGCAGGTTAATTCTTTCTGCAACTGTTTCCTCTGAAATCACTTGTGCACCAATCAGCCTTTCACAGTCAAACAAAAGCTTTACTGTAACCTGTTTTGCTCCGGGGTAGTATCTTGCGCGGGTTAGCTTTGTTGATTTGCCTATAATAGGCTCGATTCCGATGATGTTTGTTGCTGTGTGAAAGGTAGCTCCGACAGAGCCTACCTGCAACCCTGCTATGGACGTTACGAAAGGGCTGAGGTAGAAGGGGACAATAGATTTTCCTCCTAACAGGTTATCCACGATAACTCTTGACTGTAAGGATGCGGTTGAACCCAGCGCGCTTAGAACAGGCCGGTAGGTTACCCCGCTTATAACCTCGACACAGTCACCGAGAGCATAAACATTACTAAGATATGTTTTACCCTTCTTCACGTGGAGAGCGCTGTCAGTTTTGATTCCTCCCGTTTCGCCTATTTCGATTCCAGCCTTTCTTGCCAGCTCAACTTCTGGGCGTATTCCGGTGGCCACCACAACAAGATCGGCGGGGATTTCTCTGCCTCCTGCGGTGACGGACTCCACTTTTTCTTTTCCGTTAATGGAGCTTACCGCTGCACTAGCCATAACCTGTACTCCACGGTCTTCAAGCCTTTTCTGAACAATAGCCGCCATGTCTGGGTCGATGTTTAAAGGCAGAACTGAAGGTAGTGAACCAGCACGTGAGCGCACTACGGTGGTTTTAATTCCCTTAGAAGAAAACGCTGCGGCGGTTTCCAATCCGACTACGCCAGCGCCGATTATAACGGCTTCCTTCGCGTCTTTCATGGCTTTCTCAACTTTGAAGGCATCTGTTAGGGTGCTAAGTGTGTAGACGCCTTCCAATGCTATTCCTTTTATGGGTGGAAGAAAAGGCTTTCTTCCTGTTGCGATAATGAGCTTGTCGTATCCTATTCTTTCTTCGCCTATGCTGACGGTGCTGTCTTCAATGTTTATGCTTGTCACCTCCGTTTCAGTTTTTACGTCAAAACCTTTCTCCCGATAGTAGCTGGGCGGGCGTATTTCAAGCTGTTTTAAGTCGTATTCCCCCGCCAGGCCAAAGGGGATACCGCATGTGGAAGGCCAGCCCAACTTCTCCTTTGTTATGAGCATGAAATTCTTCGCTTGCTCCGGTGCTCTTTTAAGAACATCCTCAAGCACATGGAAACCGGCAATACCTCCCCCTATCACTATATTCTTAGGCATAGAAACCCCCATGGTTCTCGCAGGCGTCTATAACTCCTATTCCTAAAGTCGGTAATTTACCTTGTGTTTGCAAGCTTAGAAAGGAGAAGCTCTAATTTATGGCAGCCGAAAAGGAGGGTTAAGGTAATTATCGAAGGAATGGGGGCTTGGGCCTGCGGAGGCTTACCCTAGCTTTTCCAGAAGCCTTACAGCTGGAACCTTATGGCTGTATATTCCTACCTCGTCGGGTTTGAAGCCTTTGGGCTAGAGCCAGGAGCTGGGTTATGTGAAGCACTGGTATGCGTTCCTCCTCTCGGAGTTCTTCAATCCCTGTTTGCCCCACATCGAACTGGAACTGGCAGAAGACGCAGGAGGTCGCAATGAAGCCTGCCTCTGCTTTTCGCAGGCTTTCACGTGGTCTAGGGTCACGCCTCTTAAGAAAGAAGCCTCCTTTATCGCATACATGCAGCACACTCAGCTGCAGTAAAGGTTTCCAACTTGTTCATCCCTAGAGCCCACACAGAGGATGAAGGCGAATCTTTTTAGGCTTCTTACAGTCTCCAAGCCGAATTATTTTCCCCTTGGTGGGGCCTGTTGGAACTATCATGCGTTTGATTTGGGGGATATAACCACGTTCATGTAACGGCCGTACCGTAGTTTTCCTTCATCCTAGCGTCGAGGGCTTCTATTCCTGTGGTGATTATTAGGATGTCCGCGGTTACTTTAATGATTTCCTCCTTCATCTCGAAGTTTATGGCGTCAGCTTTGCAAACCTTCTTGCAGACCTCGCAGACGTTTTTTGGTGAATTTAAGGCAGTTTTCCGGGTCTATTAGGTAGCGTTTGGGTACAACCTCCTCGAAGGGTAGATAGATAGCCTTATGCTGGCTTAGCCCGTAATCGAATTTGTTGGGAAGCTTAACAGGGCAGATTTTAGGGCATTCCCCGCAGCTTACACATTTAGATTCGTCCATGTACCTGGGCTTCTTGAGGAGAGATACCTCGAAGTTTCCAACGTATCCTTCTACCCTGAGGTGCAGCAGGCTACTACAACCCTGTCAAGCCCCAGCTTCCTGATGTCACTGATGATTACTTTCTGCGAGTTCATCCCGCAGGCATGTTCCATCTCCTTGGCAATGGTGACACCTAGAAGCCATGTCTTTCACTTCTTCGGTTTTCACACATCTGAAATGTTACCCTTACAACGACAGACGTAAACTCCAACTTTAGGTTCTACTGCCAAGAAGGTCACCCACCATGAAAGATGCCGGCCACAAAAACTGTTCAGCCTTTTTAACTCCATATAAGCTTTAGTCTATCTAGTTTTCAGCGGTGGTTTCATGTCTAAACTTTTCTCCAGCTGGCAGCTGAAAGGCTCCAGCCTATGGCGTTTCCCAGCGAATTCAAGGATTTTCAGGTAGATGAGACTCAGTAGGTAGGCTATGGCGTTCACGATTTTTAGGAAGGGAACCGCTAGGAAAGCGGATAAAATGCTTCCACTATTGTTCCTGTAAAGCCTGATGGACAGGGGAATGAACCTTAAAAAGTTAACAGCAAACATGACAAGGAAAAGCCAGATAAACCTCCAGTCTAAAAGCATGAGGAAAGGAGAAAAAATCAGAGCTGCGGTTAGCAGGAAGCACCGTTTCACCTTGAAGGTTAGGACGTCCCTATGTTTCTCATACAAGTTAACAAAGCCTGAACCCCAACGGAGCCTCTGCCTGAAGAAACCTGTTAAAGCTGATGGGTTGAGGGTTTTCGCCTTCAGCTTAGGGTTGAAAACATAGCCGAAGCCGAGTTTTACAGCTCTGAGGAATAGGTCGACGTCTTCACCTGCCTCCATCCGCTCGTCGAAGCCCCCTGTTTTCTCTAGGACCTCTCTCCTGTAGGCTACGTTGGCTCCAAAAGGCCACTTCCTTTCAACCCCGTTCTGTATCAGCTCAACGGTTTTGGCTATGAGGCTTTGACCGTTTATCGCTAGAAGCTTTCCTCCAACACATCCAATTTTAGGGTTGCTGAAAGACTTTGAAAGCTCTTTTAACCCGTCCCCGTCTAGGATACAGTCTCCGTCGAGAAATAAGACTATGTTTCCCTTGGAATGTTTTATTCCAGTGTTTTTTGCCGCTGAAACTCCTTGATGCTCAGTTTGAATAATCTTCATCTGGCCGCTGTTGAATTTTTTTACAGTTTCGATGGAGCCGTCTGTCGAGCCATCGTCGACAACTATCAACTCGTAGTTTCGATAGTTCTGGCTTAGAACAGCCCTTATACACTCGCCTATGACAGCTCTTTTATTGTAGCATGCAACCACTACCGAAATATACGGTTCCTGCATATCTGAACCCCACTCGACCAGACTATGTTTTCAAGAAGATACGGGCCTCAGCAACCACATTTTATCCTTGCTGGCGAAATATATCCGTCAAAAGTCTTAAAAAACCTTTCTTCCATCCTCCCTAAACCAAGCTGAAAAAGAGGCATTTGTCAGGCTTCCTGTTCTCGAACTACAGTTCCTTTTTCCATAGTGTATACCCGGTCGGCTATTTTAATAAGTCTTGGGTCATGAGTTGAAACCACCACGGTTTTCCCCTGGTCTCTAAGCTCTCCGAACATTTCAAAAACTATTCTTGCGGTTTCCTCGTCTACGAAGACCGTGGGTTCATCCGCCAAGATTATTTTCGGATCTCGGACGAGAGCTCTGACTAGGGCTACTCTCTGCTGCTCCCCCCCGGAGAGCTGCTGCACAAGGTTGCCAACCCTTTCCGTGATCTTCAGCCTTTTGAAAAGTTCTAGAGCCTTATTCTTGTAGTTCAGAACATCCTCGTCGAGGCATAAAAGCGGGATTAACACGTTTTCCATGGCGGTGTATCCTGGTAGGAGGTTTATGTGCTGGAAGATGAAGCCCACGTTCATCCGCCTGTATAGGGCTTTCCAGTAGTCTGAGTAGCGGGTTACATTCTCCCCGTCTATTAGGATTCTCCCGGAGGAAGGCGTTAAAATGAGGCCTATCATGCTCAGCACGGTTGTTTTACCGCTTCCGCTGGGCCCCCGCAGGATGGTTATGGTTCCGTCGTCTATGCGGATGTTAACGTCTCTGGCTGCAACCACCTCCCTTGGGGTTCCCGGATTGTAGATTTTAGTGAGGTTCATAGTTTCTATCATGCTGCAGCCCTCCTCATGGCGAGTTCAGGGTCTGTAATAGCGTTAAGCCATGCTGGGACCGTCGTAGCGAAAAGCAGAGGTAGAACGGTTACAGCGTACAGGCTGAAAACGGATGGGAAACTAACGTATACGGGCATGTGAAATTCGGCTGGGAGGAAAGCCCAGCCCAACAGAGACTGCGCGAAGATACCTGCCTTAAACCAGATGTCATAAACTATGCCGATAACCATCCCCAGGGAGGCTGAGAAAACGCCTAGGATCAAGCTTTCTATGAGGCGGATTTCGATGATGTCGAGGGTTGTGAAGCCGAAAGTTTTCAGCAGCCCAACCTCGAACATGGATTCTCTTCCGACGATGGTAGCCTGACTGAAGCATACGAGGGCTACGGCTGAGAGAAGTATAACCCAGAAGGTTACAAGGAAGCCTCCTCTGCCCCCGTAGGCAGCCTTGTAGCCTCTGAGCAGGATGTCCTTGGTTAGCACCCTAGCGTTAGGCATCGTGGAAAGCTCTGCTGCTACGTTGTCAACAGGAACCTCCGGGTCCGTGTAGATTATCATGTCGGTTACGTAACCTTCGGGTATTTTGAAGAACTTGCGGGCGTCATCTATAGGCATGACTATAAGGTCAGCTGTGTATATAGTGGTTTCAGAGGAAAATATTCCGACAACCGTAAACCTGTTTGCTTCGATGGACTCGCTTAGGAGAATCATGGTGTCTCCTACGTCAACTTTCAGAACTCCGGCCAGCAGTTCGCCTATTACTATGGAACCTGTTCCAGCATCTTCCGGGACGAGGAACCTCCCTTTCTTAACAAGGTTTGAAAACCCGTAGTCGACTTCAACGCCAGACAGGTCTAAGCCCCTAACCGTATAGGTGTTTAATCCTTTTCCGTCGTACCCCCAGATTCTGGGTAGAGCCCTTACGACGCCTTTAATTTCCGAAGCCTTGTCAATGTAGGAGGAGGGAAGCAGGAGAACACGGCCGCCCTGCAAATATGAAACGGTTATGTCGGGGGCAAGGCTTACGCTCAACTCCGCTTCCCTTTCAAGCCCGTCCTTCAGGAAGAGGATAGAGGAAAGCATGGATATGGCTATGGTGAAGGCGATTAAAACTACGAAGGTTCTTGTTTTATACTTTTTAAGGCAGTCGAGAGCATAGTGGAAAAAGTTTCTATGTCTCTTTAACATTTCTAACCCTTCATGGCTGTGAAGTTGAAGCCTGGAACCTTTTCAAAGAAGTTGGGGTCCGACATGGGCCAGCCTATGAAGCTTGTGGTGTAAATGTAGCAGTAGCCTCCGGGCACATCGTAGAGGGCGGTGGAGTAGACTTCGAGCAGGGGGTTTCTTGTAGCACCGTAGTTTGTTCCTAAGGCTATGCTTGGAAGGCCTATAACTTCGCGAACAGTTTTCCTCGCTTCACTCTGCTCCAAGGCAGCCCAACTTAGCTCGTTTATGAAGCATAAAGCGAAAACCATTATAGTTAGAATTAGAGCAACTAGGGGAAGCAGATTTATCTTTCTCATCGTCGTCATTCCCCAGGTGTCGGAATCTTGATTATGTAACGGAAGGTTCCTTCATATCCTTTGGAGGTTATTTCTACTACGTTATCAACTCCGGCGCTTACGAGAGAGACGAAGCAACAGGAGGCAACACTTGTGCTTATTACGCCTGGGGTTTCCACGTAGGTTGAGCCTATTTCTATCCCGTTAAATTTGATTACCATTTCTCCCTTCTTTTCGATGCTTATTACCTGGGTGCTGATGATTATAATAGATTCTCCTCCAGCTCCGGCGTAGGAAAAAACATCCCTCACCGTTTCACCCGTATGAATAGTGAAGTTTGAAGGTGAAACGTAGGTGTGGGGATCAACCCATCCACGGGGTAATTCCTGCTGCTGGAGGGGGTTGAAATAGGGATGCACGGAGAGGAATATAGCAACCGTCCCAGAGAGACCTGCCAGCGCAACTATACCTAAAATGATTATAAGCTTAAAAGGGTCTAAGATACGAAGCTTCAAAATTTTTAGAGCCAATTCCTCTCTGATAAAATTGTGCGATAATACGAATTTAACTTTTTCCTCTCAGAAAACATCCTTCTCCAAGCCTAAACGCTTAAACATCCACATGAAACTGTACATGGCTCAGCAAGAGGAGGAGAGCGGCTAAGCTGGAAAAACGGGGTGTTTGAATATGGAAATTGTATGCAAATCCTTTTGTAGAAAATACGGGTTATTTAGGATTTAAAAGCCCATTAAACCTTTAACTTAAGGTTTTTATACGTCAATTGTATGGAAAAGCTTATATACAATGTATATGCAAAACTATAATGGGCTGAGCTTGGTTAAGCTAAGATTTAGAATAAGAGGGATGGAATTTGAAAGCGAAGGAAACATTGAAGAAATCAAAGAGCTTATCGCCAGGCTTGTGTCTGAGGGCTATAGAACTGAGAAAATTTTCGAGGGAGAAAAAGAAAGCCTCAAAGAGTATATACCAGACCAGGAGACCTTGGTCAGGTTCATTCTTTCAAAACCAAACTTTGAGCATAACCTTTTCGAAGTGGCTGAGCATTTTTTCGGAAGAAAAATAACTTCCAGCGGAATTGACGCCAGAAGGTACAACGCCCTCTATAGAAGACTTGAGAGGGCTAGAAAGAAAATTGAAAGAGACTACGGAGGCCGCTTTGAGGCTGTGTGGGCTAGGGGAGAAGAGGGGGAACTCTACAAGATTTTCAGGTTTATTAAGGGGAGACAGCCTGCCCAAAATTTTCAGGCCCCGATAATGGATGGTGGAAACCTGTTTAGGGGGGATGTTTAAACGAACATTTATGTTAGGAACGTTAGGGAGAGATGTATAAAGTCCTTCCTAGACCTTATAATCGCCTATCAGCTTGCAGAGAAACCTTCCTGGGGCTACGAAATAATCGCGAAGATCTATGGTAAACTTCAAATTCTCCTAAGCCCCAGAGTAGTCTACCCGCTTCTCCACAACATGGAGAGAAAAGGTTTGGTGAAAAGAGAGAAGTATGAAAGGAAGGAAGTCTACAGTTTAACTTCTCAGGGCAAACAGTGGCTTAGGCAGATGCTTGACGCTACAGCCTACGAGAACTTGGAGTTCCTCTACAGGTACCTCCACGCCACAACCTACAAGACGGATGAAGAGGAAATAAAAGAGGTAATCTAGCCGGCCTTAAAAGACTACACAAGACTTATCTCTATATAAACATCGTCAGGCACGTGAATCCGCATTATACGCTTCATAAGCCTTTCGTTGGCTTCAATCTCTATCAGCCGCTTGTGGATTCGAAGCTCCCATCGGTCCCACGTGTTGGTTCCTTCACCGCAGGGGCTTTTTCTGGTGGGAATCATTATGCGGCGGGTGGGAAGCGGTATAGGGCCTGAAACCTTGACTCCAACCTTGTCTGAGATTTCCTTTATCTCACGGCATACCCTGTCAAGCTTTTCATGGTTTATGCTTGTAAGCCGGATTCTTGCCTTTTGAACCATGGCTTCCCCTTACCCGCCTAGGCTTCCTCAGCCTTTCTGGGTTATCTCTTTAACCACGCCAGCGGCGATGGTTGTGCCCATGTCTCGGATGGCGAACCTTCCGAGCTGCGGAAGCTCGGCGTAATGCTCAAGCACTATGGGTCTTGCAGGCTCAAACTTGACCACGGCGCTGTCCCCAGTTTTGAGGAAGCTTGGATTCTGCTCGATAACTTCACCGGTCCGCGGGTTAATCTTCTGCATAAGCTCGGAGAATTTCACCGCTATCTGGGCTGTGTGGGCGTGAAGCACGGGCATGTAGCCTTGAGCTATGGAGGTTGGATGGAATATCACGATTATCTGCCCGATGAACTCTTTCACCACGGTTGGCGGGCTGTCTGGATGGCCGGCAACATCTCCCCTGCGAATATCCGTTTTAGACACTCCTCTGACGTTGAATCCGATGTTGTCGCCGGGCTCAGCCTTAGGAATCCTTTGATGGTGGGTTTCGATACTTTTAACTTCGCCGGTGACTCCTGGAGGCATGAAGACGATGGTGTCGCCCTCCTTGAGAACTCCTGTTTCAACCCTTCCAACAGGGACAGTGCCAACACCGGTAATCGTGTACACGTCTTGGACGGGAACCCTCAGAGGCTTGTCTATGGGCTTAGGCGGAACCTCGAAGGTGTCCAAGGCTTGAAGCAGGGTAGGACCCTTCCACCAGCTCATCTTCTCGCTGGGCTTAAGCAGGTTGTCACCGGTCCAAGCGGACACAGGGACAATGGGAACCTTGCCAACCTTGAAGCCTATGACCTTGAGAAGGTTTTCAACCTCCTTCCTGCACTCCTCAAACCTTTCCTGGCTCCAGTTCACGGAGGGATCGTCCATCTTGTTTACCGCTGCAACCATCTGCCCTACACCCAACGTCCTAAGCAGGAAAGCATGCTCCCTGGTCTGGCCTCCGGGAGATATTCCAACTTCGAATTCTCCCTTCTTGGCTGAAACCACGAGGAGAGCGCAGTCAGCTTGGCTGGCCCCTGTAATCATGTTTTTGATGAAGTCTCTGTGGCCTGGAGCGTCGATGATGGTGAAGAAGTACTTGTCGGTTTCGAATTTCCAGTAGGCTAGGTCTATGGTTAGGCCTCGCTCTCTTTCCTCCTTAAGCTTGTCCATGATCCAGGCGAACTTGAAGGTGTCTCCTCTGCCAAGCTTCTCTGACTCCTGGGCGTAGGACTGGATTTCCCTGTCGGTTACGGCGCCTGTGAGGTATAGGATGTGGCCCATGCACGTGGACTTGCCGTGGTCTACATGTCCGACTACCACCAGGTTCAGGTGTGCTTTCTCAGGCATTACCTTTCACTCCTCCAACATGCAACCTTCTAGACTTTCAATTTTACTTTTTGAGAGCATTCTCATAGATATTACTACACCATATAAAAGTTTTCGGAGAAGCCTAAACCCCAAATACTTAAATTTACCCTCTCCAATTCTTTTTAGGAAGCCCGGGAAGGCTCAGGTGCAAGGCTTGAGCGAGAAGCTGAAGGAGCCGGAAATAAAACTGTTTGGAAAATGGGATTTCAAAGAGGTTAAAGTAGAGGACCCTGGACTTGCCAAGTATATCAGCCTTAAACCCGTTTTCATACCCCACTCAGGAGGACGCCACGAACACCAACGCTTCAAAAAGTCTGAAGTGAACATCGTTGAAAGACTTGTAAACCAGCTGATGAAGCCAGGTAAAAACGCTGGAAAAAAGGCGAGGGCAATTCAAATCCTAAGGAACGCCCTGGAAATCGTCCACCTGAAAACCGGCCAGAACCCTATACAGGTCTTGGTTAAGGCTATTGAAAACGCAGCCCCCTGCGAAGATACGACACGGATAAGCTACGGTGGAATCGTTTACCACGTAGCCGTAGACATGGCTCCTCAACGACGTGTCGACCTAGCCCTAAGATGGATAGCTGAAGGCGCGAGAAAGGCAACCTTCAACAACTTTAAAACCATAGACGAGTGCCTAGCCGACGAGATCATCATGGCGGCGAGCAGGGACAACAGAAGCTACGCCGTTTCCAAGCGGGACGAGCAGGAGCGGATAGCCCTGTCTTCCAGGTAAAGACCTCCAAGCCTGCCTTTTATTCCTTTATGAAAAGGGAGTGGGTGGTAAGTTCCACGTATTCTCCGTTCACTTCAGCCCATAAAACCAGCGTGTAAACGCCGTCTCCACGGCTTAGCAGAGGCGTTATGTCGGCGGTTATCTCGAATTCTCCGGAGGGAGATGTCTTCCAGATTGAAGCGTTAACGTAACTGGACTCAGCCGCGTAGCCTTCCGGGATTATGCAGCCTACCTCTTCACCCATGGAGTAAGACTTGTCGTAGGGGGGATTCAGCAGCTGCCCCCTTGTGAGAGGTGCCGGCGGAGAGTCGTAGTAGAGCGATATCATGTAGGGTTCTCCAAGGGCTGTTTTACCTTTCATGGAAAGCGTTCCGCCGTCGTATTTAACCGGTTCTTCCCACTCTATGTAGTCGCGTTCGAAGTCTTGGACTATGGTGAGCGTGTAATCGTTGTAGGCTAGGCCGATGTTCACCTTGTTATGCCATTTACTCAGAATATTGTTTCTGTGGCCCCAGTTGAACTCTTCATCCTCGTACATCATCCCGTATTCCAGCCTTGCTATTATCTCCTTGGCGGAAAACTTTTCAGACCAGTGGCCTGAGTAGGCTACATTTTCGAAGACAGCCCCCTCTCCGCCTTCCAGTGTATACCGCATGTAGGGTTTCATTCCGGCGAGATTCCAGTGGGAGAGGTAGTCATTTTCAAGCATTTCCTCCGCGTGCTTTTGAGCTGCAGGGTTGCTTCCAAGCTTGACGGGGGGAAGCCCGTGGTTAGCCCTGTCCTCGTTTATGAGTTCAAGAGCGAAGTCTACGAGTTCCTGCCGGGTTGAAGCCGGTATCAGGGTTTTTGTTACTGTTACGGTTTGGGCTGGAGGCGTGAAGGTTACTGTTTCCGTTAGGGTTCTGGTTTCAGGCGGGGGAACCTCGGTCTTAGTATATGTTTCTGTTAGGGTGACGGTTTCGGTTAGAGTGGCCACCTCGGTGAGGGATACCGTTTCAACTTTGAACTCTGTGACGGTTTGAGCCTGGCTGACCCCGTAAAATAAGCCTCCTAAGCCTGCCACCAGCATGACAGCTATAAGCGACAGAGCAGTTTTCAAACTCAAATTAAACCCTTCAAAGCCTTTAAGGTTTAAACAGGATGGATTTAGGCTTACCTGGTTGGCTTCTGCTTTTTACCTTTCAAAAGCTCCCTCAGTGAGACCCCGTTTACGGCTAGGACTTGGTAGCGTACGCCTGGCAGGTCCCCGTAGGCTTTACCCATAGGTCCGCCTATCCCCGCGATTAGAACCTCGTCATGCTCGTCTATGAAGTTTAGGGCGCCGTCCCTGGGGCAGAAGGCTGAGACAACCTTCCCGTTCTTTATCAGCTGAACTCTAACGCATTTACGAACTGCACTGTTAGGCTGCCTGCTTTCGATGCCAACCTTCTCCAGCACTATACCCTTACCCATGGGGGCGCCTTCAAGAGGGTCAGCCTTAACGTCTAAACCAAGCATTCTACGTTTATAGTAGCGGTCGCTCCACCTGAACCGCTGCCTCCTCTTAAGCAGGTTTCTTGCTGCAAACTCTCCGGGCATAGGCTGCTTTCCCCTTGGGTTAAGGTTTCTCAGCGTTTCAGAATAAACGGCTAGGAGTTATTTGAGTTTTTCCCCGGGGAAGACCTTTCTCCCGGCAGGCCAGAAACATGAAAGAGGATTCTTTAAAGAGTTTTATTTAGGGCAAGCCTGTTAATTTATCGGGTGATGGAAGATTTGAGCCGCCTCATTCCTCCAGCGTTAATTGGTGTCTGCGGGCTTCCCTGCATCGTCTGCCCTGTTTTCAAGTTTAGTCTTCCAGGTTTAATTTGGAGGGACCCCCTCTGGCTGATGTGAAGCATAGATTTGTCGTTTGCAGGTCGGCTCTTTCGGTGAGCAGGCTTCCCGGCCTGGACTACTCTATTAACCCCTACGTTGGATGCGAGCATGGCTGCGTTTACTGTTATTCGCGGAGTTTTCTCAGGGATAGGAGGCTGGCTGAGAGGTGGGGAAGCTTTGTTTGGGCTAAACGTAACCTCTTGGAAAGGCTTCGCGTAGAGCTGCCACGTAAAAAGAGGGGGGTTGTAGGGGTAGGAGTTCTCACGGACTCCTACCAGCCCTTTGAAGGTAAACTTCACCTCACACGCAGATGCCTTGAAATCCTAGTTTCCCACGGTTTCCCGGTTTCCCTTCAAACCAAGTCTGCACTTATTTTGAGGGATGCAGACCTGATAAAGCCTGAAAACTTCGATGTGGGCGTAACCATAACGACGCTGGACAGAGAGTTAGCTGGGAGACTTGAACCTAGGGCTTCCCCTCCTGAAGCTAGGGTTCAAATCGTGGAGGAGTTTTCCAGCCGGAAGGTGGAAACCTGGATTTTTCTGGGGCCCATCATACCTGGAGTCAACGACGGGATAGAAAACTTTGAGCGGATAGTCAGAGTTGCAGAGAAAACTGGAAGCCTGCTTCTCTACGATAAACTCAACCTTAGAAGAGAAATCCTCAGGCCTCTTGAAGAGCTCTTCCGGAGGGAGAAGCCTGAACTCTTGGAGGATTTGCCACATGTCCTTCAGCCTTCCTTCTCTTACTGGAAGAGAATCTCTGAAACGGTGGAGAAATTATGCCGGGAGAGAAATGTTAAGTGCCAGGCTGCCTTCGGACACTTCCGTAAAGGGGAGCACACCTAACGATTTAGGCAAGCTTCCTCTGGTAGAGAAGCAGCTTCATGAGAACGCTTTTCTCAAGCCATTTCTTCAGCGGGATGGTCAGCTTTCCCGCTAAGCCCTCCAAGGCCTCCTTAAGGTTGGAGTGTTTCTCGGGAGGCTGCTTTAACATTTGGCGGACGCTTTCTCTAACGTTCCACACGCCTACTGGAAGCAGGTAGCCTCCGTGGATTTCCCTTAAAATTAAAACTCCAGCCTGCCTGCGTTCAGCCTTTAAGGCTTCAGCGGCAGCCAGCCTGGCTGAGAAATAGCAGCCTCCAACCTCCGGGTAGGTGCTTCTGCCCTTATAACCTTCATAGTCGCCCATGAACTCAGCCTGCTCTCCAGCGGGATTCCAAACCGTCCCTGAAAACCAGGCTTCAATCCACTCGAAGCACCAAGCCTCCGGAGAGAAGAGTGCAGCGAAAAGGTTGTCAAGATGCCTGAAACTGTAAACCCGGTACTCGTTTATCGGAGGAAACCTTTTGATTTCGCCTATGAGGTTCAGGCTGACCATGCTGTCTACGGCTGTAATGCTCCAGCGGGTTGGAACAAGCCTCCTAAACCTTTTCTCCCCGAACATTCCAAGGCTGAAAGCCTTTTGAAGACGTGAAAGGGGGAGACCAAGCCTGTAAAGGCTTAAAACAGCGTCCCAAGCCTTCAGGTCCCAGTCGCAGTAGCATTTTTCCAGGTGCCTGTCCGCTGTTCTTGGGGAAACCCTGAGCTCCCTTAAGGGTGCTGAGGGACCGAAGGGCTGGCTTTCATCGCTGAGCAGGAGGGAGCCCCTGGGCTTCCTTGCGAACTCGGCTTCAGCGTCAACAGGCCTGCTGGAAAGCATCATCTCGTGGAGCCGCTCCAGAAGCCTGCCGCCCTTCGTAGGCATGTCAACTCTAACCTTTGCCAGACCTCTGACAAGCGAGTATCTGAGGCTTACTATCTCCTCAAGGCTTTTACCCAGCCATTTCTCTGGGAAGTCGAGAATGGCGGTGTCGCCGTGGAAGGGGGGTATAAGGGGGCCAAGGTACACTTTCGGGTAGCCTAGCCTTCCCACGAAGACTCCTGGCGGAGAAGAGCCTTCAAGCCTTTCAGAGGCCTTAAAAACAGGGCTTCTAAGCATCATTTCAGCTTTTAGAAGCAGCGGGCACTTCGGCTTACCGCAGAGCATTTTTCCGGCTTTGCAGGACAGGCATAGGGAGCCGTAGCTTGGAACCTTAACTTTTATGGTTTCAGCTAGCTTTGAGAGCTTCCAGCTGAACCATTCAAGGTCTTTAAGCCCTTGCACTCTTACCGGAATGTTAAAGGGGTGAACCCCATGATATGCCTTCCGTCTACCTTGGGGAGCTTACAGGTTAATGGCGGAATAACCGTTGGAATCCGCACTTTTTGGAAAGCTTTTCTGAGTAAAAACTTATACGTTAGATGACAGTTTCTGTGCTTAAGCACAAAAATAGGTGGATGAGCGTGGAATTTAAAATCACAGATAAGAGAGACCTGAACTCTGAGGACTACCTAATCGAAGTGGAAACACGCCATATAGCTGAGAGATGGAAACCTGGAAACTTCGTAATTCTGCTTCTCCACCCCAACGGCGAAAGAGTGCCCATGTCAGTGCAAAAGGCAGAGGACGGAAGAATTTCAATGTTCATCAAGAAGCTGGGCAAAACCTCAATTGAGCTTTACGAGAAATACCAGGTGGGAGACTGCATCGACCATGTAATAGGTCCTCTTGGAAACCCTGCAGAGCTTAAAAGGTATGGAAACATAGTTCTCGCTTCAGACCTAGTTTGCGGGCATGCTGAAAACTATGGGATGACTAAAAGTTTAAGTACTATCGACGGAAACCACGTTATTTCCATCCAAAGCTTCCCCAACAAAAACGAGGTTTACCCGAGAGACGTGCTTGCCGAATCTGTTTGCCACGAATACTACCTGACGACCCTAGATGGCTCCTACGGGCTGGAAGGACACTACCTAGACGTGTTGAGGAAGCTGCTGGATAAGGGAAGAGTTGACATTGTTTTTGCCGGGGGAGACATCGCCAAACTTCGGGACCTCGCCAACCTGACCAAACCCTACGGGATACCTACCTACGTTACCGTGAGGCAGATAATGGTGGACGGCACAGGCATGTGCGGCTCATGCCGGGTTCTGGTTGACGGGGAGATGAAGCTCACCTGCATCGACGG
>QMXU01000004.1 GCA_003662305.1 Candidatus Hecatellales archaeon | reverse complement strand
GTACTATGCCTTCTATATAGCTGACCACTCCACCATCTTTTACGTACTTTCAGCTCCAGACTTCGTAGTTGGCCCACAAGCTCCCCCATCCGAGCGGAACATTGTAGGCCTTCTAAGGAGGGTTGGGGCTGAAACCGGGAGATATATACTCCAGCAACGAATAAACGCCTATAAAATCATGGCGATTATTGGATGTAAGAAAGGCCATCCAACTTTTGGTATTCCAGGCGGAGTGGGAAAGCCCCTAACCGAAGAGGAGAGAGCTAAAATTGAGCAGCTTGCGAAGGAGGCTGTGGAGTTCGGAAAGTTCACAGTTAAATTGTTCAAGGATGTGGTTGTGGGCAACCCTGAATACCTCAACCTAGTAAAAAGCGAAACCTATTATTTGAAAACTTATTATATGGGTTTGGTTGACGGTAAAGGGCAACTAAATATTTACGACGGAAATATTCGGGTGGTTACTCCAAGCGGCAAGTTCTTCGCAGAATTTCCAGTCCACGAATATTTGAACCACATAGCTGAACATGTGGAGCCATGGTCTTACATGAAGTTCCCCTACCTTAAGAAGATCGGATGGAAAGGCTTTGTGGACGGGGAGGACTGTGGAATTTACAGGGTTGGACCCCTAGCCAGGTTTAACGTAGCCGATGGAATTCCAACGTCCGAGGCTCATACAGCCTATGAGGAAATGTTTGACACGCTCGGGGGGAAGCCCGTCCACTACACACTCGCCTATCATTGGGCTAGGGTAATCGAAATTCTCTACGCAGCTGAAAAAATGCTTGAACTGGCTCAAGACCCTGAAATAACAAATCCAGATGTGCGGAGAACTGCGGATAAGCCAGCACGTGAAGAAGGCATAGGCGTGGTGGAAGCTCCTCGAGGAGTACTCATTCACCATTACTGGACAGATAAAAATGCTTTACTCAGAAAGGTTAACCTCATAGTTGCAACAGTAAACAACAACGCAGCTATGAATATGTCTATCAGAAAAGCTGCCAAAAGCACTATCAGGAAAGGCAAAGTTTCCGAAGGGCTACTCAACATGGTTGAAATGGCTTTCAGAGCCTATGACCCTTGCATAGCATGCGGAACCCACGTCTTAGGAGAAAAATCAAGAATTCCTGTGGAGATTTACGACCGCGGTGGTAGGCTCATTAGAAAACTCTAGGAGAAAAAATACCAAGCATTGGCAGAAACATTGGCAGAAACCGGTATACAATAATTCCCATAGAAAAGTTTTACAATCCAATGCTAAAAAAGCCTTTGGAAGCAAGCTTGAAATCAAAGACCTAGCCGAACTTGTATTCGAGCTGACGGCGTGAGAAAGGCTGTTTTTCCAGTGTTAATGGTAAACGTTAAATACCGGCAGCCTGTCTTATTTTCTCTTTTTATTGTTGGTGGAGGTCTAGCTGTTGAAGCTTAAAGTGAGAGAGGTAGCCTACGCAGGGATTTTCGGAGGTTTCGCCTTCGCCTTGAGAGCTTCAAACCTTATAGTTCCAATCGGCGGCCCCTTCGTAGTGGATTTAAGGGGAATTCCAGGTGTTGTTGGTGCAGCTCTCTCAGGGCCCTTCGGCGGGATAATCGTCGGTATCCTAGCCGGTCTTCCAGCCAAGTACCCTATGGTTGACATTCCAGCCTTCGCTGTCGCCTACTTCCTCGTGGGCCTGCTGGCGAGGGCTATCCGGAGTAACTCGCTTAAGTTTCTTTCAGCCCTCGGCGTCCTAGCAGGCTATCCGGTAGCAGCCCTAATAGTATGGGCCATAGGCTTGATTCCAAGTTTCACGGTAGCCTTAATGCTGGTGCTTCCGCGGGCTGCTGTGATAATCCCCATACAGCTTGCCATCCTCTACGTGGTCTTCAAGAGAATTCCTCAGCTGCTAGGCTAAGCCCAAAGCAGAGGCAATATAATAAACAGCTAAAACTACTAGCATGACGCCCACGCCGAAGTCTAAAGCTTTCCCATATTTCTAAGCCTGTCTTTCACCTTCCATCCAGTTGCCATCATCAGTATCAGAACAGGCAGCACCATTAGCTGCGAGTAGATAAGCATGGCGGCAGCGGAGACCCATACGCTTCTGAGGTTTGACAGGATTACAAGAGCTGAGAGAAGGAAGGGGGCGCCTCTGCCAACCGTCAGAACACCGTAAAGCAACTCCAGTGTGGGCTCCCCTTCGAGCCGAAACTTTCAAGCCTCATCCTCACCCCCCACCTAACCTTCAAAATTCTAAACATGAAAAGGCTTAAGAGGAGCAGAAGCACCCCCGAAGAGAATTTAACATATTCCGCGTTGAAAAGGCTTCCAAGCTGGCTTGCAGCAGCTCCAACCAGGATTAAAGGTATGGAGAAGCTTAAGGAAAACTCTAGTGCCCGGCTTAGGCTTTTCCCGCTGCTTAGCAGCTTAACGGCGAAGGGTGTGAGGAAGGCTACCTGGATGGGGCAGAAAGAGGCAGCCAACCCCAGAATCACGACGGAAACTATGTTTTCAAGCAAAGCTGAGGCTCTCTCACTAGAAAGTGTTAAAAGTGTTATAATGAATTTTATTTGGAAACCTTTCAGCCTCTTTGGAACGTGGAACAGTTGAAGTTTGTGGAAGACCCTATGATAGGCAGGTTTAAACGGTTAACTCTCAGAATGGCTTCCAAGTACGGGGTGAAAGTTCTAAGCATAGTTCTTTACGGTTCAAGGGCCTACGGCTACCATAGGCCTAAAAGCGACTACGATTTCTTCGTCCTGCTCAGCGACGATGTCTCCCTTTTCCAGTTCACCCAGTTCAGCGGAGAACTAAGGCTCATGGCTAGAAGGCTTGACAGGCTTGACAGAATAAAAATCTACGTGAACTCTCTTGGAAGCTTTAAACGTACAATGCGTGAAAACCCGCTGCTTGGAGCCTTCTGCTACGTTATAAGCACCATGGGGGTTCCCCTCTACGACCCCCACAGAGCCTACAGAAAGCTTAAAGCCGAAATGGAAAGCCTAAGCCTCCAAGCAAAAATATCCTACATCAAAAACTGTTTAATGGCAAGCAGAAAGCTGGGCTCGGAAAGATGGGTTAAACACTGGAAGGAGCAGCTTAAAATCCTAGAGAAAGCCGCTGAAAAGAAACCTTAACGCGTTGAAGAGAACAATCCGGGCTCTCCCCTTAAAGCCCGCCTGAAGTTTTCCGCTTCTAAAGCCTTCCTCCTAACCATACTGAAAGCGGTTTTTCCCTCCTCCGTTATTAGGCTTCCCACAAGCTCCCGGGGAACCAGGTCGAAGCCTTCTTCAGCCTTCATGGGCGAAGGCGAAATCTTGAAGCTGTCGCACACCACGTATAAGCTTCTGGCTTCTCTTTGAGCTTCCCCGGCAAGCTTTAAGCTTGGGCTACCGTTTATAATGGAGCCGTCTGGAAGAACAGCGTCAGCCCCCAAGAGGACAAGTGAAGCCTCCTTCACCATCCTGCTAAGCTTGCTGTCAGGGTGAACTTCGGCTTTCAGCCCGAGGCTTGAAGCTTTCGCAGCTAGATTCCTGCCGTGGCTCAGCCCTTTAACCTTGGATTCGGCTGCCAGCACCCTGAAGCTCAGCCCGTTTTCCACGGCAACCCTGAAGGCTTCAAGAACCAGAGAACTATAACTACACGTGGCAACAGCTTTAACGCCTGCCATAAGCCTGGAAGCTTCGAAAGCAGCTTTCCTCAGGGCTTCACGGTATCCCCCGGCCAGCTTTAGAGACAGGTTCAAAGCCAGCCTCCTAGCCTCAGAAAGGCTTTCCACGGCAGCCTTCTCAAGCTCCCAGAGAAGCCTCCCTGCGATGTTGGCTATTGAAACCATGGAGGGCTTAGCTTCGGAAAGCAGGCAGCCTACCAGCCTGAGCTTCCCAAAAAACTCCCTAAGGCTGTCTGCTTCCACCTCAGCCGAAGCCAACCTTAAAGCTTCAAGGCTTAAAAGGGTAAGCTGGCTTGCTCCGCTTCGCCTATCCCTTTTAACCCTGTCTACCACCGCCAAAACCTCTGCCGGAAGCCTCTCCAAGGCTCTCCACCGGTTCGTCTTAAGCCAAACGAACCCTAAAATTTTTAATCCGCTGTCTAATCTTCATAGGGGGCATGTAAAAGGCAGAGGAGAGGGCTTCCGGGGGGGTGGAGAAGCCCTCTCCCAGCTTACTTCACCCTTGGGGACCGGGCTCAATCTAATATTTTAGACTTTTCTATATAAGTTTTTAGTCTATTTTTCTCCGTCAAATCTTCAGATTAACAGAAACATGTGGTATCTGAAGCCTTCCTGGAGCAGAATCTTTAGCTGGCAGCAGCAATAACCCTTATATGGGCGGCTACTGCAATAGTTGTCTGCCCCTCGGAGGGTGGGTAAGCCTAGTTTCCACGTCCCCCAGGTGGGGGAAACTCTGCCTGGAGGCTTGGAACCCAGCTTCACGGTGTATCCGCCCTAGCTTTACCTTTGGGGACTGGGCTCGAAACCCTAAGGTGGAGTTTACCTCGGGTGCACCGTGAGGAAGGTGGCGGAATCCGTCAGCCATTGGGCGGCGTAAGCCGGGTGGTGGCTGATGGAAACCGCTGGCTAGGACCCAGAACCCTCTCAGGTTGAGGGGCTCTACTGCAACCTTTTTTAGTCCAGTCTTCCCATACCTATCTCTTTGACCATGGAGGTTAAACTCTTAGCCTTCGACAGTTTCGGCGTCCGTTCAATGGCAACCTACGTGGAAACTAGGGATGTCCGGGTGCTCATCGACCCTGGGGTTGCCTTGGCGCCCAGACGATTCGGTTTTCCACCTCACCCCCTAGAGCTGGAAAGGCTTGAAACGCTGGCTGCAGAGGTTTCCCGCCATGCTGAAAAGGCTGAAGTCTTGGTTGTAACCCACTACCATTACGACCACCACGACCTTGGAGACCGCATCCCCCTAAAGGTCTGGGAAGGCAAAGAGGTCTACCTTAAACATCCAACCGAAAACATTAATCCAAGCCAGAAATTTGAGAGAGCACCCCTATTCCTCAAAAAAATCGAAGGGCTGCCGAAGCAGGTGAACTACGCTGACGGGGGAGAAGCCTCCTACGGCAGAACCCTCATAAAGTTTTCAGAGGCAGTTCCCCACGGGGCAAACCCACGGCTCGGCTACATCTTCCAGGTAAGCGTAGACGACGGAGACAGCAAGCTTGTTTACACCTCCGACGTGGAGGGGCCTGTCCTCCAGTCTCAAACAGCCTTCATCCTGGCTGAGAAGCCCACCCTGCTCATCGTCGACGGCCCCATGACCTACATGCTGGGCTACCGCTACACCGTTGAAAACCTGGCTTCCGCCCTAGAAAACCTCAAGCGGATAATAGCTGAAACCCCTGTGGAAACGCTTATCCTAGACCACCACTTCATGAGAGACCTGAACTACCGCACCATAGCCTCCCCCATCTATAAGGCTGCCAAATCCAGGGGCGTCAAAGTCTTATCCGCCGCCGAATACCTAGGCCGGAAAGTCGAAATCTTGGAGGCTGTGAGGCCGGAGCTCTACAAGCAGTTTAAGCCGAAAACCAGGGGAACCAAGGGTGAAAGACCCGGGCTAGAATAGGAAGCCTTATTACCGGGTTTCAAAACCTTAATTCTCCAGTTCACCCTTCAAGGGTTGAGAGGGTTGCCCAGCTGGGGATACTCCTTCAAGCCTAAAGAGCCTGAGAAAACAGCCATAGCCAGCGGCAGAGACCTCAGAATCTCCCCTAAACATGCAAGAGAAATCTGCGTAGCCATCAGAGGGCTTAAACTTGAAGACGCAAAGAAGCTTCTGGAGGAGGTTGCAGAAGGCAGGAAGCCCATAGCCTTCCGACGCCACCACGGAAAGGTTGGACATAGAAGAGGCCTGCAGGGCTGGTATGCGGGACGCTACCCTAAGAAGGCCTCCAAAACCATCCTGAAGGTTCTGGAAGCCCTGGAGGCTAATGCCTCAGAGAAGGGGCTAGACTCGGATAGGCTTAAAATTGTTCACGCCGCAGCCCAGAGGGGGCCCAAGATAAGAAAGTACATGCCAAGAGCCTTCGGCAGAAGTACTCCCTACTTCCAAGAGCTAACCCACATAGAGCTTGCAGCCGTTGAAGCCTAAAACTCCCGGAACAGATTTTTAAGCCTTAAAAGGCTTTTCCCTTTTAACTCTAAGAGGTTTCGAAGGTTATGGTTTCCACCTATGATGTTGGAAGCATGCCTCTCACCGGAAGCCTGGAAGCCTTCACCCAAGGCCTTAAAGCCTTCCAGGCAGGTGAAACCCTGACCGAGCCTGCCAGATACTTCGCAGACAAAATCGTGGAAGGCTTCGCCGACAAGGTTAAAGCCGGAATAGACGTGCCGAACTATCCTCAGCTTAGAGACATGAACCAGATGTTCCTCGAGATGTTTGAGGGGCTGATGAAGGTTGAAGGAGCCTACGTGGCTGAGAGGCTTCAACTCAAACCCGGCATGGGAATGCTTCCCGAAGTCCAAGTTTTAAAGGCTGAAGCCGAAAGAATCCTTGAAAAGCTTGAAAACCCTCCTGAAAGATTGAAGGTTAAAGTTTGCGTAACCGGGCCCTACACGCTGGCCTCCCTTTTCTTGGAGAAAGACGCTAAACTCTTCAGGGATTTAGGCGAAGTTCTGGCTGAGGTGGCTTCAAAAAACTTTTTCAGGGAGGGGAAAATCGAGGTTTCCATGCTAAGTCTTGACGAGCCTGTCTTCGGCACGGTGGACGACTCGCTGCTCGATTACGGCTCGCCTGGAAGAGAGGAGCTTTTGAAGGCTTGGGATAGAATCTTCTGGGAGGCGAAAACCAGGAAGGTCGAAACAGTTCTACACCTCCACGACACAAGGAACGAGCTCTTCTGGGACCTGGAAAACCTTCAAATAGTGGAATCCCACGTTGGCGACTCCATCTACTCCTCCACCAAGGTGAAGAGGCTTGTTGAGGAAAGAGACAAATTCCTCAAGGCCAGCATAGCCCTAACAGACTTCGACAGCCTCATAGCTGAAAAACTGAAAAGCCAGGGTGAAGCCGAAAGCATAGAACAGAAAATCGGGGCAGTATGGTCGGACATAAAGAAAGGGAAAACCAGGCCGGACTTCTTCCTAGAAAGCGTGGAAGCCATGAGGGCCAGGGTTAAAGCCGCCATAGAATTTTTTGGGGAGGAGAGGATTCCCTACTCCGGGCCTGAATGTGGGCTGAGCAGTTTTCCAACCTACGCCTGCGCGTTGGAATGCTTGAGGAGAACCGTGGAAGCCTCGAAACTCTCCTAATTTTCCAGTATAGCCTTCAAGGTAGCGCCTTTAACGGGCTTCTGTGGAGGGTAAGGTTTAAAGCTTTGCTTTATTTATTTGTCTAAAGCATTCCCAGTTCGGGTTTGCACGGGTGCCATAAGAGATATGTCGGCTGTGAAGCATATATTAGCGGAGAATAAGCGTAGGGCTTCAGTAGACGAGTTTCTCAGCCGTGAGCTTTCCAGAGCCGGATACGGCGGCGTAGACCTGGCGAAAACCCCTCTGGGCACCCGGGTGACCATCTACGCTGTAAGGCCCGGCATAGTTATAGGTCGAGGTGGAGAAAACATCAAGCGTTTAGCCAGAACCCTCGAGGAGCGCTTCGGCCTTTTCAACCCTCAGATAGCTGTAGCCGAAGTTCCTGTTCCAGAGCTTAACCCTTACATTATGGCTTCGAAGGTTGCCAGCGCCCTGGAGCGTGGCGTCCACTTCCGCCGGGCCTGCTACTGGGCGCTTAACAGCATTATGAATGCTGGGGCTTTAGGCTGCGAAATAATCATAAGCGGAAAGCTTACCACCGAGCGTGCCCGCTACGAGAAGTTTAAGGCAGGATACCTGCCAAAGGTTGGAGATCCCGTTCTCAAGCACGTGAAGAGAGCCGTAGCCTACACGCTGCTGAAGCCGGGGCTCTTCGGAATCCAGGTAACCATAGTGCCTCCAGACTACACCTCCCCCGACTACGTGAAAATCGCTGAGCCGCCGCCAGAGCTGGAAGCTAAGCCGGCTGAGGAAGCTGAAAAACCCTCAGAGGAAAAAGGTGAAGGCGGAGAAGCTGGAGAAGAGGTGAAAGCCGATGCCGGCGCTTAGCGCTGAGGAAGCCAGGCGGATGAGCAGGGAGGAAAGGTCTAAAAAAATAGAGGAGCTCAGAGCCGAGCTTATGAAGCTTAGAACCGATATGAAGACAAAGGGTAAAGTTGAGAATCCTTCAGCCCTGAGAGAGCTTAAGAGGTCCATAGCCCGCCTTCTAACCATTCAAAGAGAGGAGGAGTTGAAAGGAGGCTGAAGACATGCCCTTGACACCTCGAAACCTGACCAGGCATGAACTCATAGGCTTAGAGGTTAAGGTTGCAGGCAGCAGCCATAAAGGCTACGTGGGAATCTCAGGCAGAATCGTAGATGAAACAAGAAACATGCTGGTAATCCTCTCCGACGGAAAGTTCAAGCGGGTTCCGAAAAAGGTTTCAACCTTCCACTTCAAGCTTCCCGATGGAAGACGTGTAGAGGTTGAAGGCTGGAGAATCGTGGGGAGGCCGGAGGATAGGGTTAAAAAAGTCCTTGCTAGGAGATGGTAGCCGTGGCTGGAACTGTTAAGGCTAGGAACATAGGGCTTTCCGTCAAGCCTCCAAAGGAAACCTGCGAGGACAAGGACTGCCCCTTCCACGGAAGCCTGCCTGTAAGAAAAAAGCTTCTCGAAGGGAAGGTTGTAAGCGCCAAGATGAAGGGCACCGTCGTAGTCCAGCGGGACTACCTACACTACGTTCCAAAGTATATGCGCTACGAGCGGAGGAGAAGCCGGATATCCGCGCATTGTCCTCCATGCTTCAAGGTGGATGAAGGCGACATCGTGAAGATTGCCGAGTGCAGGCCTCTGAGTAAAACTGTTTCATGGGTTGTGGTTGAAAAGGTTGAGAGGGGTGGCTGATGCCTGCTCCGAAAACTAGGGCTGTAAGCGCTAGGGGGATAGTTGAATACCGGCCTAAGGTTGCCAGAGGCCTGCCTGCAGGAGCCATGGTGAGATGCGCCGATAACACCGGAGCCAAAGAGCTGAAGATAATCCAGGTTATAGGCTACAAGGGCCGGATTAGGAGGATTCCTACGGCCAAGGTTGGCGACCTAGTGATGGTTTCTGTGAAAAAGGGAACCCCCGACATGCGGAAGCAGATTTTCCCCGCCGTAATAATCAGGCAGAGAATGCCGTATCGGAGGGCTGACGGAACCATCATCCAGTTTGAAGATAACGCTGCAGTGGTTATGACGATGGAAGGAGAGCTTAAGGGAAGCGAAATCAGGGGTCCCGTGGCCAAGGAGGCAGCGGAGAGGTGGCCCCGAATAGCCAGCATGGCCAGCATGATAGTTTAAGGTGGAAAAAGGTTGAAGCGTTCATCAGTTAAACCCTCAAGCCAGCGGAAGTCCATGTATCAGGCTTCCCAGCATGTCAGACATAAAATGCTTTCAGCCCGCCTGGCCTCGGACCTAAAAATAAAATACGGCGTGAAGTCTTTCCCCGTAAGGAAGGGGGACACCGTCCGCATACTTCGTGGAGCCTACGCTGGAGTGGAAGGGAAAATCAGAAAGGTAGACCTTAAAAATTTCAGGGTAACCATCGACGGAGTCACCAGGGAGAAGGCTGACGGCACAACAGTCTACGTGCCCGTTCACCCATCAAACCTCATGCTTGTAAAGCTTGACCTAGGCGACAAGTGGAGGTCCAGCCGGCTTGAAGCCCTGTCAAAAATTAAGGAGGCTGAACTCCTAGAGGAGGAAGGCGTGGAAGAGCCTGAAGGTGGAGGCTGAAGTTCATGGGCAGAATGGGAGAGTCGAAGCATCTTAAAAGGCATGTTTCACCGAGGTTTTGGCCCATTCACAGAAAGGAGAAGATTTGGGCTGTTAAGCCTTCACCAGGCCCCCACCCGAGGGAACGCTGCATACCGCTTATCATAGTTATAAGAGACATGCTTGGCATCGTGAAAAACGCCAGGGAAGCCAAGCTTATCCTGGCTGAGGGGAAGGTTTCCGTCGACGGAAAGGTTAGGAGGGACGCAGGTTTCCCCGTAGGCTTCATGGACGTGGTGGAAATAGCAGGCTTCGAGAAAGCCTATAGGGCTCTGCCCCACCCGAAACGTTTCCTAACCTTCCTCGAAGTCGACGGAAACGAGAAAGCCTTCAAACTCTGCAGGATAGAAAATAAGACCACCGTTAGGGGAGGCCACATCCAGCTTAACCTACACGACGGCAGAAACCTGCTGGTAAAAGTTTCAGACCCCAGCAAGCCGGAGGAAGATGTCTACAAGACCGGGGACACCGTTAAGCTTGACCTTAAGAGCAGCGAGATCACCGGCCACTACAAGTTCGGCGAGGGAGCCTACGTTGTGGTTACAGGAGGGAAAAACGTTGGCGTCCACGGCGTCGTAGCATCCGTTGAACGGCCTAACCCTCTAGCCCAAACCATAGTTAAAATCAGAAGCCCCGCAGGCGCTGAATACAATACGGCAGCCCGCTATGTGATGGTTGTCGGCGAAGGAAAGCCTGAAATAAAGCTTCCAGAGGTGTAAGACGTGGCGGCTGAAGACTGCAGCCTCTACTATCAACGCTGGGAGCAGAATCCGATGACGAAGCCTAAGATAGGGAAGGTCACGGTTAACATCAGCGTTGGAAGGTCTGGAGACCCCCTAGAAAGCGCCATGAAGATTCTTGAGCAGCTCACAGGACAGAAGCCCACGGTCAGGCGGGCTAAGAAAACCATTAAGGACTTCGGTATTAGGAGGGGGGAGCCCATAGCCTGCCTGGTCACCCTCCGAGGAGAGAAAGCCTTAGGTTTCCTTCAAAAAGCCTTGACGGCTGTGGGGAACAAGGTTAAGGTTTCAAGCCTCGACGAGCATGGAAACTTCTCCTTCGGCATAAGGGAGCACATAGAGCTTCCAGGCGTGAAATACGACCCCCACCTGGGCATAGTGGGAATGGACATATGTGTTACACTTGAAAAGCCAGGGTACAGGGTTAAACGCAGGAAGAAGGCTGCCTCGAAGGTTGGAGGAAGGCAGAAGCTTACCAGAGATGAGGCTATATGCTTCCTCCGGGAAATGGGTATAGAGCTGGTAGGAGGCTAAACAGGAATGGCGAAGAAGAAGCCTAAAAAAGTTAGAAAGTATGGTAAGGGGAGCAGGCCCTGCCAGCGGTGCGGAGCCTACGGGCCCATAGTTAGAAGGCTGGGCATAAACCTCTGCCGGCAGTGCTTCCGCGAGCTAGCCCCAAAACTCGGCTTCAAAAAGCATATTTAAGGTGTGAAAGGTTGACGCTTCAAGACCCCCTAGCCAACTGCCTTGCAACCATCTACAACTGCGAGATGAGGCATAAAAAGGAGTGCCTGGTCTACCCTGCCTCAAAGCTTATAGGAAGAGTTCTCCAAGTCATGCAGAAGCACGGCTACATCGGCGAGTTCGAGTATATCGACGACGGCAGAGGGGGGAAATTCAGAATTCAGCTTTTAGGCAGGATTAACAGATGCGGGGTGATTAAGCCCAGGTTCCCCGTGCCAGCCAAGGAGATAGAAGCTTTCACCCGGAAGTATCTGCCCTCCAAGGACATAGGCATAGTGATTATGACCACTCCCGTAGGGGTTATGTCCCATAGGGAGGCGGTGGAAAAGCAGACTGGAGGAAGGCTTCTAGCCTACGTATACTGAGAGGGATACTGGAATGGTTAGGCTTCCCGTCGAGGAAAGAACCGTGGAGCTCCCTGAAGGGGTTACAGCCTCCTACGAGGGCGGGGTTTTAACGGTTAAAGGCCCCCGAGGCGAACTTCGCAGAAACCTCGCTCACGCTGGAGTTGAAATCAAGGTTTCAGACGGGAAGGTTATAGTTAGAAGGGAGTGGGCTGGAAAGCGTGAAAGGTCCATGATCGGGACGGTGGCAGCCCACATCAAGAATATGGCTTTAGGAGTAAGCCGCGGCTTCACCTACAAGCTTAAAATAGTTTCCTCCCACTTTCCCATCACCGTGAAGGTTTCAGACGGGAAGGTTCACATTGAAAACTTCATAGGTGAAAGAAGGCCGAGGACAGCGAAAATCGTGGGGAACGCTCAAGTCAAGGTTGAAGGGGAAGACGTGATAGTGCAGGGAATAAGCCTTGAAGACGTAAGCCAGACAGCCGCCAACATCCAGCAGGCAACTAAAATCAGGAAGAAAGACCCCAGGGTCTTCCTCGACGGCATCTACATCTACGAGAAAACCGTAGGGGGACAAGCCTGAAAATGGCTAAACCGAAAATCCCAGAGGCTGAAAAAGCCCGCCGCAGCCTTTCCAAGAAAATCAGGCAGGCTAAGGCTGGGAAGCCACGCTTCATAAGGCAGGAAAGCTGGCGTTACAAGCGGGTTAAACCCTCCTGGAGGAAGCCTAGAGGCATAGACAGCAGGATGAGACGCAGCAAGAAGGGCTGGCCGGCTTCCCCGAGCACAGGCTACAGAACTCCTAAAAGCATTCGAGGCCTGCACCCTTCAGGCCTCTCAGAAGCCCTAGTCCACAGGGTTGAAGACCTTAAAGGCTTAAACCCTCAAACTCACGCCGTTAGAATCGCTGGAAGCGTGGGAAGAAGAAAGCGTATTGAAATTTTCAGGGAGGCTAAAAGCTTAGGCCTCAAAGTTCTGAATCCCCCTAAAACCGTTGAAGCTGGGAAAGGTGAGGCAGGGTGAGCCTGAAAAGCCAGCGTAGGCTTGCAGCTGAAATTCTAAGCGTGGGAGAAAGCAGGGTTTGGGTAGACCCTGAAAGGTTTGAGGATGTATCCTCAGCCATAACCCGGCGGGAAATCGAACATCTCATAAAGGACGGGGCCATCAAGGCTAAACCCGTTAAGGGTGTGAGCAGGGGCAGGGCTAGGGTTAAACATTTGAAACGTAAACAGGGGCGTAGGAGGGGGCCTGGAAGCCGTGAAGGCCCGGCTAAGGCTAGAACGCCTAAAAAGCGTAGGTGGACCGCCACCATCAGGGCTATAAGGAAAACCCTACAGCAGCTTAGGGACTCTAAAAGTATAACTCCCTCCACTTACAGGATGCTTTACACCATGGCGAAGGGAGGGGTTTTCCGAAGTAGAAGCCAGCTTCTCCAGCACATTAAATCTTCAGGTCTCATAGTTAGACGTAGGGGTGCACTTAGACGTGGCTAGAGGGCCGAGATACAGAGTTCCATTCAGAAGACGTAGAGAATGGAAAACAAACTATTACAGGCGTAGGGAGCTGCTTAAGTCAGGAGAGCTAAGGCTGGTTATCAGGCCAACTCTCTCCAACGTTATAGCCCAGTTTATCAAAGCCAACCTCCGGGGAGACCAGGTTCTAACCTCAGCGGTTTCAAGGGAACTGGCTAAAAACTTCGGCTGGAAGGCACCATGCGGAAACCTTCCCGCAGCATACCTCACAGGGCTTCTAGCAGGGTTAAAAGCCAGAAAGGCTGGAGTGGAGAAGGCTCTTCTAGACGTTGGAGTTAAAAAGCCTAACCCCGGCTCACGGATATACGCAGGGCTTAAAGGCGTTTTAGATGCAGGGGTGAACGTTCCACACGACCCTGAAATGCTTCCAGGCGAAGATCGTGTATCTGGGGAGCACATAGCCTCCTACTGGAAAAGCTTGGAGCCCCAGCTTAGAGAGCAAAGGTTCTCCCAGTATTTGAAGGCTGGCCTCAGCCCGGAGGAGCTCCCCCAACACTTTGAAAAGGTTAAGCAGGCGATTCTCAAAGCCTTCTCCTGAAGGGAACGTTTATATTTTGAGGTTTTCCTACCTTTTGGTGCTCTAACGCTTAAGGGTTAAGGCGAGGCTGAAGATGGCTGCGATAAAACTTCCGGGAGGGAGAATGAGAGAACATGGCCAGTGTTGAGGCTGCTGAGTGGACTCCGAGAACCAAGCTTGGAAGGCTTGTGCTTGAAGGTAAAATAGTGTCCATGGAGGAGGTTTTCAATTCAGGCTACAGGATTCAGGAGCCTGAAATAGTTGACAGGCTTCTCCCAGACCTTAAACAGGAAGTTCTCTCCATGGGGATAATCCAGAAGCAAACCGACGCTGGAGAGCAGTCCCGCTTCCGCGTTGTGGTAGCCGTTGGAAACGAAGACGGCTTCGTAGGCGTTGGAACAGGGAAAGCCAGGCAGATAAGGCTGGCAGTGGACAAGGCAACCATGTACGCCAAGCTTAACATTACACCTGTAAGGCGGGGATGCGGAAGCTGGGAGTGCGGCTGCGGTAAACCGCATTCCGCACCCTTCCATGTTGAAGGGAAATGTGGAAGCGTAAGGTTTGAGATTATTCCAGGCCCAAGGGGGCTGGGCCTCGTAGCCAACGAAACGGCGAAAATAATTCTGAAGCTTGCAGGAATAAAGGACTGCTGGACGAGAAGCTTCGGCTCCACCAGTACAGCCACATCGCTGGCCTTCTCCGTTTATGACGCCCTAAAGAGAACCTATAAGGTTGTCACCCCCCAGGACTGGGTGAGGTAGCCTTCTGAAGCCTCCCCAGGTAGGCGTCCGATGTTTACGTAACATAACCGTTATAACTTACAATGGTTAAAGAATTTCAAGAATCGCCTTTAAAGGCAGTGAACAGGGGATGGCTGAAAAATCTGAGGGTAAACAGCTTAAACCAGCCTGCCTTGCCGTAGTAAGAATTAGAGGCACCGTTAACGTCCGCGGAGACGTAAAGGGCACCCTCGCCATGCTGAGGCTTCACAAGCCAAACCACGCTGTTCTCATCCCGGCTACGCCGACCTACCTTGGAATGCTTCAGAAGGCGAAAGACTACATCAGCTGGGGGGAAATCTCCGAGGAAACCCTAGCCAAGCTCCTCCAGCGTAGGGGAAGGCTTAAAGGAGGAAAGCCTTTAACCCAGGAATACCTGAAAAAGCTTGGCTTCAAAAGCTTTCTAAGCGTTGCCAAGGCGCTTCACTCAGGAAAATTATCTCTTAAGAGCTTACCAGACCTTAAACCAGTGTTCCGCCTTCACCCTCCCTCAGGAGGCTTTAAGAAGCCTGTGAAAAGAGCTTTCGCTGAGGGCGGAGAACTGGGCTACAGAGGTGAAAGAATAAACGAGCTTTTAGAGCGTATGATGTGAAGGTTAAATAGGTGTGGAAGATGCCTCACAAGCTCAGGAAGACCAGGTGGCACAGGGGCTCCCGAACCTGCGGTTGGGGTAAGGTAGGCCAGCACCGGAAAAGCGGGGGGCGAGGAGGCTTCGGAAAGGCTGGGCTGCACAAGCACAAGTGGACTTGGACGGTGAAGTATGCTCCCAACCATTTCGGGAAACATGGTTTCCGCTGTCCAACAGGCCAGGGGGAAGTTAAAACCATAAACGTTGGAAGGCTTTCAGAGCTTGTGGAAGAGCTTGTTGCAGCTGGCAGGCTTAAGGCCGGAGGGAAAGGAGAGGTAGAGGTGGACCTTTCAGACTTCGGCTTCGATAAGCTGCTTGGAGGAGGCAGCGTTAAAAGGCCTCTCACCGTTAAGGCTTCAGCCTTCTCAGAGGAGGCTGAAAGGAAAATTGTGGAGGCTGGAGGGCGCATAGTGAAGGCCGGAGGATAAGGAGGCTATGGCTGGGAAAGGCATAACCGCCCTCTCAAAGCTTGCAAGACTTATCCCCGAAGTCAAAAAGCCAGCTCGGAAGATCAGCTTCACAGAGAAGCTTTTCTGGACAGGCCTCGTCATGGTGATATACCTTGTCATGACGGAGATTCCCCTCTACGGCATAGCTAAGGGTGGAGCAGACCCCTTCGCCATGATGAGGATAATCTTCGCCTCCAGACGGGGCTCGCTGATGGAGCTTGGAATAGGCCCCATAGTCACGGCAGGCCTAATCCTCCAGCTTCTAGCAGGCTCCAAAATGATAGATGTAGACTTCTCCAAGCCTGAGGACAGAGCGGTCTTCACAGCTGCCAATAAGGTTTTAGCCCTTGTCATGACGCTTTTCGAAGCCTCAGTCTTCGTCTTCGGAGGAGTATACGGCGCGCTCACCATGAACGTGGCCGTAATAGTGCTGCTGCAGCTCTTCTTCGCGGGAATGATGGTTATCCTGCTTGACGAGCTGGTTCAGAAGGGTTGGGGTCTCGGAAGCGGAATAAGCCTCTTCATAGCAGCAGGGGTTGCCCAGCAAATATTCTGGAGCTGCTTTGCGCCTTTACCAGCCTTCGACGGCTTCTTCCTCGGAGCTCTCCTCGCCCTAGGCCAGGCCATAGCCTCCGGTGAAGTTTTCACCGCGGTCATAAGGCAGGGAGGTCTTCCAGACATGGTTGGCTTCCTATCCATGGTTATACTCTTCGTAATCATAATCTACCTGGAGGGGCTTAGGGTTGAAATTCCCATTTCCCACGCGAGGTTCAGAGGCTTCAGAGCCAGCTACCCCGTGAAATTCTTCTACGTATCCAACATCCCTGTGATACTGGCTTCAGCTCTCTTCGCGGACGTATACTTCTTCGCCCATGTGGCCGTGTCTAGGATGCCTGGAAGCTTCATAGCGCAGATTCTCGGAAGCTTCGACGCCCATGGCAAACCTGTAAGCGGGCTTGTGTACTTTCTAACGCCTCCCAGAGACATAACGTTGGCAGTTCAGGACCCCCTCCGCATAATAGTTTACACGCTTGTCCTCGTTTTGGTATGCGTAGGCTTCTCGATGACGTGGGTTGAGGTTGGAGGGTTAAGCTCCCGCCATGTGGCCAAGCAGCTTATAGACTCTGGAATGCAGATTCCAGGCTTTAGGAGGGCTGAAAGGCCTGTATCGGACATGCTTAACAGGTATATTCCCTCTTTAACCATCATAGGCGGTTTAACTGTTGGGCTTATAGCCGCTGTAGCTGACTTCTTTAACACCATTGGCACGGGTATAGGAATTCTGCTGACCACCGGCATCATATGGCAGTACTACCAGATAATTGTGAGGGAAAGAGTTGAAGAGATGTATCCTGGGCTGGCTAAGCTTCTTGGAAGAGCCTAACCTTAATAAGCAGTTTAACCCATATTTCTGAAACGTTTTCCTGTTTAAGGCTGGGAGAGGGTTTGAAAAGCCTGGTAATAGTTGTAGGTCTTCCAGGAGTTGGAAAGTCAACGGTGCTGGGAGAACTGGAAAAGGAAGCCTCAAAGCAGGGCTTAAAAATCCAGATTGTAAACTATGGAACCGTGATGATGAGCTTAGCTGAAGAGTCTGGAAGACAGGTAGCCCACCGCGACGAAATGAGGAAACGCTCAACATCCTTCCAGAGAGAGCTTCAAGCAGAAGCCGCCCGGAGAATAGCCAGCATGGCTGAAGCCTTCGACGGCGTAACCCTGGTTGACACCCACATGATTGTGAAGGCGGGTTCAGGCTATCTTCCCGGCTTGCCCAGCCACGTTTTAAGCCTTCTAAAGCCAAGCCTTATAGCTCTCATCGAAGCGCCCTCAGACAGCATTCTGGCTAGGAGGCTTAAGGACGCTGAAATCAGAGAGAGGGAAACCCCTGTGGCAGAGGAGGTTGAATTCGAAATTCAGCTTTCAAGGGTTATGGCTGCAGCCTGCTCAGCTCTTACAGGCGCCCCCATGATGGTGGTGGAAAACCTTGAGGGAAAGGCTGGGGAGGCTGCTGGAAGGCTGCTTGAAGCCATTAAGGGGGTTAAAGGCTGAAATGGGCTTCGAAGAAGCGATAACCCAGATACCTGTTTCAACCCTGCTAATCCTAGGCTTAACAGTTGTCTTAGCCTTCTCCTCCTCTTTTCTTCAGCGTAAAATGGTTGACGTTGAAAAGGTTAGGGCTGTGAGGGGAAGGCTTGACGAGCTTAGAAGGCAGATTGGCGAGGCTAAACGTAAGGGAGACAAGAAAGCCGTGGCGAAGCTTCAGAGGAAGCAGATGGTCTTAATGAGGGAGTCCTCAGCCGTCCTAAGCCAGCAGTTTAAGGCTTCCTTCATGCTCATGATACCCTTCCTAATTCTCTACTGGGTTTTGATTTCCATTTTCGGTCAGACTCCCGTGGCAGTTTCACCCATACCTTTCCCGTGGGGTGCTGTAAGCGAGGACGGGCTATGGCTCTCCTTCTGGGTATGGTATTTCCTGTCAGCCTTAGCCGTCAACCTGCCCATAACTAGGATTCTCGGCGTCCAATACGGCTAGTCGGAGGCTTAACCTTGAGCCGCAGCAAGCCTGAAAGGCTGGTAATCACCATTGGAGGCCTCCACGGGACAGGTAAAAGCACCTATGCTAGGGCTCTAGCTGAAGCCTTCGGGCTGAAGCATGTTTCAGCTGGAGGAGCCTTCCGGAGGCTGGCTGAAAGCTTCGGTTTAACCCTTCAAGAGCTAACGGAGAAGGCTGCTGGAGACAGAGGCATCGACGAGAAAGTGGATGGAATGGTTAGGGAGGAAGCCTTGAAGGGGGGAGTGGTTGTAGATGGAATGCTCTCAGCTTGGATGGCTGAGAACGCTCACGTGAAAATCTGTCTTCAAGCTCCAGATGAGGTAAGGTTTAAACGGATAGCCCAGCGTGATGGGTTAAGCTTGGAGGAAGCCAGAAGGCTGACGCTTGAAAGGGAGAAGGCTGAAAGGGAACGCTACAGGAGGTATTATGGGATAGACCTAGGCGACCTATCCGTTTACGACATCATACTTAACACGGAGCTTCTGCCTTTAAAAGCTAACATTAAGGTTTTGACGGATGTGGTAAGAGAATATGTCAGGTTCAAGCTTGAAGGCTGAGGGAGAGGTGGTGGCAGAATGGTAATACCGGAAATTGGGAGGGTGTGCATTAAAAAAACCGGAAGAGAAGCTGGACGCCGATGCGTAGTAGTAGACACAATAGACAAAAACTTCGTCCTCGTAACAGGGCCTAGAAACGTTACAGGAGTCAGGCGTAGAAGGTGCAACGTAGACCACCTAGAGCCCACCGAGCTTAAGCTC
>QMXU01000003.1 GCA_003662305.1 Candidatus Hecatellales archaeon | reverse complement strand
GTTTAAATATCGCAAGCCGCTACTGGAAACAGGTTTTAAACGGCTCCCGGAGGTCTTGTGCTTGGCGAAGTTTAAAATTGTTTTTCAGCCCTCCGGTAGGAGGGGAGAGTTCGACGGGGAATTGACCATCCTAGACGCTGCCAAGAGTTTAGGAGTTCCCTTGGAGTCCCTCTGCGGGGGAGAAGGATGGTGTGGGCGGTGCAAAGTAATCGTTGAGAAAGGCTCCGAAAACCTTTCGCCCTTAACCACAGAGGAGAAAAAGCTGCTCTCCGACGAGGAGCTTTCCCTGAACTATCGGCTGGCGTGCAGAGCTGAACTCCGCGGAGACGTGGTAGTGTCAGTGCCAGAGGTCAGCGTGGCCAGGGTTCAAGTAGTCAGAAAACCTCTGCTCGAGATTCCAGTTGAGCTTAAGCCAGCCCTGAAAAAGTATTACGTAGAGCTTCCCCCTCCAACCCTGCAAGACCCCACGGGAGACCTGGAAAGGCTGCTTAAAACGCTAGAGGAAACCCATGGGCTGAAAAACCTTAAGGTGGACTACCCCGTTTTGAAGGGGCTTTCAAAGGCTCTGAGGGATGGAGAATGGAAGGCCACGGTGACGGTGTGGTGTGGAAGCGAAATAGTTAAGGTTGAGCCTGGGAGAAGCGAAAGGCTTTACGGGGTAGCCATCGATGTGGGCACAACCACCATGGTAGGATACCTCCTCGACCTAACCACCGGAAAGCTTGCAGCCTACCATTCGCTCATGAACCCTCAGGTCCCCTTCGGAGAAGACGTAATGTCCAGGATAACCTACGTCATGGACAACTCAGACGGCTTGGAAAGGCTTCACCAGAAAGTTATCTCCGGAATCAACTCCATAACCGAAAGCCTAGCCAAGCAGGCTGGTGTATCCCTCTCAGACCTCTACGAGGTTGTGCTCGTGGGGAACACGTGCATGCACCATCTGCTGCTTAAGCTTAGCCCCGAACATCTCGGATGCTCACCTTTCCCTCCAACCCTCCACCAGCCCGTGGACGTTAAGGCGAGAGAGCTTGGAGTGAGAATCCTCCCCTCCGGGAACCTTCACGTTTTACCCATCGAAGCCGGGTTTGTTGGAGCTGACAACGTAGGCGTCCTAATCGCGGTGGAACCCTGGAAGAGCGAGGAAGTCCAGCTCATAATAGACATTGGAACCAACGGTGAAATAGTGCTGGGGAACAAGGACCGCATTCTCTCAGCTTCATGTGCCACAGGGCCGGCCTTCGAGGGAGCCCACATAAAATACGGGATGCGGGCTGCCCCCGGAGCCATCGAAAAAGTGAAAATCGACGCTGAAAGCTTAGACGTGGAATACGAGACCATTGGAGGCGAGAAACCCAGGGGAATATGCGGCTCAGGCATAATTCAGGTTACCGCTGAAATGTTCAAGGCGGGGGTAATCCTCCACACAGGTTCCTTCAACAAGCAGCTTGAAACCCCCAGGATTAGGAAGACAAGCGAAGGCTACGAGTTCGTTTTGGCGTGGAAAGACGAAACGGCGGTGGGGGCGGACATAGCCGTAACCCAGAAGGATATCCGAGCCATCCAGCTGGCTAAGGCCGCCATGTATGCTGGAGCCAAAGTCCTCATGAAGCGTTTCGGAGCAGACCATGTGGAGCAGGTTATCCTGGCAGGAGCCTTCGGAACCTACATAGACAAGGAGGCAGCCATGGTCATCGGAATGTTCCCGGACTGTCCCCTAGAAAAGGTTTCAAGCGTTGGTAACGCTGCCGGTGAGGGAGCAAGGCTTGCCCTTCTGAACCTTTCAAAGCGGGAGGAGGCGAAATGGATAGCTGAGAAAGTCCACTACGTGGAGATAGCTGTAGACCCCCACTTCCAAGACGAGTTCGTAGCGGCTATGATGTTCCCGCACCAGAAGGACAGCTTCCCCCACGTGGAGCATCTGCTGCCCAAGGAGGAAAGCTGACAGGGAGGCTACCGTTTCCTAGCATGCCTGTAGCTTATGCAGCATAGGAAGACGGCTTCCCCGGGACCTGGGTTGGCAACCTTGTGGGGTTCGCCTGGTCCAAGGTAGGCGTACTGGCCTGCCTTCAACAGAGCTTTCTCACGTCCTGTTTCAACTTTTACTCTGCCTTTAAGCACGTAGAAGGCTTCCTCGTAATCGTGCTCGTGCATGGGGATGACGCCTCTAGGCTTCATGGTGAAGTGTCTTAAAGCGAAATTGTAGGGGTAATCCTCCCCGGCGGTTTCCTCGTTCACAAGCCACCTGATGACGGTTCCCCTAGCCCTCACAGGTTTCCCTTTAAACTGGAGGGCAGGAGGTTTCCTGGCTTCTATCTCCCGGAAATGCTTTACAATCAAGGTTTTCCACCTTCCTATTCTTCAGCTGAGCGGGCTTTAAGCTTAAGCTCAGCCCATCCCTCATCTACCAGCTTCTGCAGTTCAGCTAGGTCCTCCTCGGTTAAATGGTCGAACCTCCGTTGAGCCCTTAAATATTCTCTTACCGGTTTAGGTGTTCTAGGCTCATAGGTTATCTTCAGCCTGCCCTTCTCCACCTCGTAGAGGGGCCACACCCGGGTGGCAACGGCCAGCCTGGCAAGCTCAACAGTTTTAGATTCATGGTATCCCCAGCCAACCGGGCATGGACATAACACCTGAATGTATTTTGGCCCTCTGATGCCTGCAGCCTTCTTAACCTTCTCCATGTAGTCGAGGGCGAATCCTATGGAGGCAGTTGCAACGTAGGGGGCTTCATGGTCAGCCATTATCAGCGGAATATTCTTTTTAGGCTGAAGTTTACCCCTGAAAAGCCTGCCTCCAGGAGTGGTTGTGGTGGCGGCCCTCAGAGGGGTAGCTCCGCTCCGCTGCCCCCCAGTGTTCATGTAGGCTTCGTTGTCAAGGCATATGTAAATGACGTTGTGCCCTCTTTCCACCACGGCTGAAAGAGCTTGAAGCCCTATGTCCGCTGTGCCTCCATCACCTATGAAGGCAACCACGTTGACGTCTTTAACTCCCTTCGCCTCCAAGGCGGTTTCAACCCCTGAGAGGAGGGCTCCACCCGAAGCGAAAGGCCCCACTAGGAGGGGGACAGCTGAAGCCCCCATTATGAGGGCGGCTGACATGCAGCCTGGCACCGTGATAACAATGGTTCTCCAGCCTAAGATTTTAAGTGCAAGCCGCATGGCAAGGCTTTCACCGCATCCGGCGCAGAGTGCATTACCCGGCATGTAATACTCTTCCGAGGGAAGCTCCTCGATGGTGAGGTGAGCCATCAGCCTATCTCCCCCAGCAGCCATTCTACTTCTCTCTCACCTTTTCCTTCCTGGGCTGCCCTAAGCGTCTTCTTGGCGACAGCTTCAATTTCCAGGGGGGTCACGTCTCTGCCTCCCATCCCCGCCACAAAGTTCAGGATGCGAGGGCCGTCTGCCACTTTGTAGAAGGCTGAGCGTAGTTCAAGGAAAACAGCTCCCCCCCAGCCTCCCACAGAATAGTTTCTCTCAAGCACTCCCACAGCCTTCACGTTTCCAAGTAGCTGTTTAAGCTCCTCCCTTGGGAAGGGCCTGAAAGATTTAAGTTTCAGCAGGCCCAGGCGGAACCCTAACTCTCTAAGCTTGTTAATCACGACCTTCGTGGTGCTGGCGAGGGAGCCCATCGTTAAAACCACTGCTTCCGCATCGTCGCACCGGTAGGCTTGGAACAGGCCTCCATGAGACCTGCCAAACCTTTCAGCGTATTCGGCTTCGGCTTCAGCTATAACCTTCCTGGCGGCTTCCATGGCTTCGTCATGCTTCTTCTTGTACCCCATCCAGTGGATGGGAGGGGCAAAGGTTGTAAGTATCATGGGGTCTTCCACATCCAGCTTGTAGGGCGGCTTGTAGGGTGGAAGGAAGCTGTCAACTTCCTCCTGGTCCGGTATGATAACCTGCTCGTAGCAGTGTGAGGTTACGAAGCCTTCAAAGCAGACCATGATGGGGATCAGAACCCGCTCGTCCTCGGCAACCCTGTAGGCTTGAATCACCGTGTCAAGGATTTCCTGTCCGCTTCCACAGTAAAGCTGTATCCATCCGGTGTCCCTCTGCGCTATGGCGTCATCGTGGCCTGCCAGAATGGTCCATGGGGGGCCCATGCTCCTGTTAACCACGGCCATGACGATGGGCAGCCTGCTTCCGGCAGCGTAGAAGAGGCCTTCCTGCATGTAGGCTAAACCCTGCGAGGAGGTGGCTGTGAAGGTTCTAACCCCGGTTGAGGCAGCGGCCACCGTAGCCATCATGGCGCTGTGCTCCCCCTCGATGGTTATATACTTGGAAGCCATTTCGCCTCTAGCTATGAAGTCGGCGATGTACTCTACGATAGGGGTTTGAGGCGTTATGGGGTAAGCACATACAACGTCTGGACGGCAGAGTTTAACCCCGTAGGCTGCTGCAGCGTTTCCATCTATAAACCTGCTTACAGGCATGTTTCTCACCTTAAAACCATGGTTATAGCCTTCACGGGGCATTCGTTGGCGCAGATGCCGCAGCCCTTACACCGGGCGTAGTCCACTTCAACCTCCCCGTTTTTAACGGCTATCACACCCTCCGGACAGTAAAGCCAGCATAGCCTGCACCCTATGCATTTAGCCTGGTTCACCTGGGGTTTACCGTGGAGATGCCAGGGGGTTTCAACTAGCCTGGAAACTCCGGCTTTAATCAGAGGAGTTATGGGAAGCTCCCTGTAAGACTCGTATTTAAGCTTGAGCTTATCACTCATTTTTCCCGTAGGCTTCCACCTCCCAGTAGGCTTTTAAGGCTGCCTCAACGTTTTTATCGGCAACCCTTGCAGGTAGAAACTCCCTTATGGCCTTCGCAAGGGCTTCCATGCCTATGAGGCGGCTGGCGGCTGCGAAGGCTCCGCACATAGCCGTGTTCACGATGGGGACCTCCAGAACTTCTAAGGCTATGCTTAAAGCGTCCACCACAACCAGACGGCTAACTCCTATGGCTTCAGCCTCATCGCGAGATTTAGCGTTAACCAGGAAGAGGGTGGACTCCCTAACCCCAACCTTCACCGAGGGATGAGTTAAAAGGCCGGAGTCGAAAACCAGCACGTAATCCGGATTGTAAATGAATGATCTGTCGAGAATCTCGTTTTCGCTTATTCTTAGGAAGGCCATGACGGGGGCTCCTCTTCTCTCAACGGTGAAGGAGGGAAAGGCTAGGGCGTGTTTCCCCTCTCTAACGGAGGCCAGCCCTATTATTCGGGCTGCTGTAACTCCTCCCTGCCCTCCTCTACAGTGAATTCTAACTTCAACCATTTCCCGCAGCCTTCTCAAGAAAGCCTGTTTAAGGCTTCTGAAATTCTGTCCATGGCTTCCTCAAGCTTCTCGTAGGAGGCTGCATAAGAAATTCGAATGTAGCCTTCCCCGTACCGGCCGAAGGCTCTTCCAGGAACCGTAGCAACCCTGGCCTCCCTGATAAGGTAGCTGGAGAACTTCTCCGAAACCATCTCCGTAGCCTTGATGTTGGGGAAAACATAGAAGGCTCCCTTCGGCTTTATAGCCGAAATCTTAGGCATATCGTTAAGCCTGCTGTAAACCAGCTCTCTCCTCCTAGCGTACTCCCTCCGCATTTCCTCCACGAAGCTTTGAGGCCCCCTTAAAGCTTCAACGGCAGCCTTCTGGGCGAAGGATGTTGCACATACCGCAGTGTACATCTGAAGTTTAACTATTTCACTTACTATCTGTTCAGGTGCCGCCAGGTAGCCCAGACGCCAGCCGGTCATGGCGTAGGTCTTAGAGAAGGCGTTCACCGTTATGGTTCTCTCCTTCATCCCGTTTAGGGATGCAATACTGCAGTGAGGCTCCTCGTAGACGATTTTCTCGTACACCTCATCGGAGATTACGATTAAATCATGCTTCACGGCGAAGTCTGCCAGCTCTTCAAGGTTTCCACGGGTTAAAATTGAGCCTGTAGGATTGTTAGGCGTGCTGATGATAAGAGCCTTGGTTTTACCGCTTACATGTCTTTCAAGCTCGTCAACGTTAACCCTGAACTCTTCATCCTCCCTTGTTTCAACCTCAACGGGCACTCCCCCCGCGAAAATCACGGCGGCACCGTAAGATACGAAAGTAGGGCTTGGAATGAGAACTTCGTCTCCCTCGTTTAATATGGCGAGGATGGACAGGGTTAAAGCCTGCGTCGCCCCGTTTGTCACCATCACCTCGCTTTCAGGGTTAACGTCAACCCTGTTTTCACGCTTGAGCTTTTCCGCTATGGCTTCTCTCAGTTCCGGTATGCCTATGTTAGGCGTGTAGTGGGTGAAGTTCTCGTCCAGTGCTCTTTTAGCTGCTTCCTTAATGTATTCGGGTGTGTTAAAGTCCGGCTCTCCCAGCCCAAGGTTGATTACGTCTTCCATTTTGGAGGCAAGCTCGAAAAGTTTTCTGATTCCGGAAACCTTAATCACGCCAACCTTTCTTGAAAGCTCAAATACCATTTACACTCCTCCAGCCTGCCTCAAAAATACTTTTAAGAGCTTTAAAGCTTTAATTTCTGTCTGAAAAATTTTAATCATTAAAGTAATTTTTCAAGCATTCTTCAGCAAGAATGCATTTAAAGCTTTCACCATAAAAATTCCCCATGATGCGGGGGGCGGGATTCGAACCCGCGAAGCCCTACGGCACAGGATTTCTAAGCCCATTACATCATGCAGAGGGATCTTAAGTCCTGCCCCTTTGTCCTGGCTCGGGAACCCCCGCTCACCCGTAATTATTCGTCAACTCATGCTAAAAGAATTAACCTTTAATAGGTTATTCCTGTTCCATTTAAGAATGGGGGAGCCTTTTTGCCTGCATCTGCGGTAGGAGGGGCCTCCTAAAATATGCTGCTACTGCCGTAGTGGCTGGTGTGGTGGCAGGTGTGGGAGCCGGCCTAGGTGGCTATACCGCTGGGAAAGACGAGGCTGAAAGGCTGAGAAAATGGTTTTCAGAAGCCATGTCCAAAGTTAAAGAGTTAGAAGGCCAGCTTGAAGACTTGAAAAGCAGGATACCCCCCGCTGTGAAGGCTGAGGAGGTTAAAGTGGACGCCTCTAGGACGGCTCTAGTCATCGTAGACATGCAGAACGACTTCTGTAGGGTGGGAGGCATGCTTGGCCCCGCAGAGAAGGCTGGAGAAGAAGCCATAACCGCCATAGCCTTAAACATAAAAGCCGTTAAGGAGGCTGGTAAGCCGAAGGGCATGAAGGTGGTTTACACCCAGGACTACCATTACCCTGACGACCCTGAGTTCAAGATTTGGGGTCCCCACTGCGTTGTTGAAAGGGAAGGAGGCGTAGACAAGCCCACCTGGGGCCAGCAGGAAATTTCCGAGCTAGCTCCAGACCCAGACGACCCCGTAGTGCGGAAGGGCGGTAAAACGGTCTCCTACGACTGTTTCTATGCCACCTACAAGCCTAATGAAATGGAGGAGACGCTGGCAGGCCTAGGCGTAGACACATGCATCGTAACGGGGACGGTATCTAACATCTGCGTTTACTGCGCCGTGGTGGGGTGCGCTCAGAGAGGCTATCGAACCATAGTTCCCCTAGACGGCATAGTATCGTTGCCTTTCTGGAAGTTCACCCCAGCCTGGTCTCTCTTCCAGTGGACCACCCTATACAAGGTAACCATCACGGAAACCAAGAAAATAAAATTCGAATAAACCTTTAACTTCCTCCTCTTTATTTTTAACCGTAAAGCTAAAACCCAGCCAACTCTTCAACAGATATGCGGGGGGGAAGGGCCCGTAGCGCAGTCAGGATAGCGCGGCAGCCTCCTAAGCTGTCGGCCGTGGGTTCGAATCCCACCGGGCCCGCCACCTTAAAAATTAGACTTTAAGGCTGGTTTCAGCCTTGAACCGTTTAAGGTATTCCACTATGTATTGATGTCTTTCTTCTGCGAGTTTTCTGCCTGTTGGGGTTTGCATGAGTTCTTTAAGGTGGAGAAGCTTGGAGAAGAAGTGGTGGATGGGTGTCTCCGGCCCCTTTGAGGCTGGAAGCCTTACAGGTTTTTCAGGGTTCCACCGGACTTTCCCAAGCTTTTTCACGCCGTAGTAGCCTGCGGTGGCGAAGGCTCGGGCTATGCCCCTCGCCCCTATGGCGTCCAGGAAATCTGCGTCCCTAACCACCTTTGCCTCCAAGGTTTCAGGTTCCACACCTTTCAGGTGCATACTGTAGGATGCTGGAATGATGGCCTGCCGGATTCTTCTTATATGGTTCTGGGGGAACCCTATCTTCCGTAGGAAGCTTTCAGCCTCCCTTGCTGAGTCCAGTGTGGAATAGCTGAACTTTCCTTCCGCTTCCTTCGGGGGTAGGTCGTGGAAGTAGGCTGCTGGAACTGCTATACGCAGATTAGCCTTTTCAGCCCTACCAATCTTCCTGGTAAGTCTTACCACGCATTCCACATGGCTGAAGTTGTGGGCTAAGTCTAAGGCTTTCATTCTTTTCCTTACGAGGCGTCTTATCGTTTTTTTCTCGCGGGCTTCAAGGTCCTGCAAGAGGCTTCCCTCCTTACAAACCTTATATGTTTCTTTTCATTAGTTTTGGTTTAGTTCAGGCTGGGCTGGTGTAAGGGTTTGTCGAAGCGTGGAAGGGTCAGAGACAAGTGGAAGCTTAAAAGCTGGTATTCTGTTTATTCGCCTCCCTATTTCGGAAGTCAGGAGATAGCTTTAATCCCGGCTAATGACCCTTCAAAACTTCTTGGAAGGGTGGTTGAGGTAACCCTCTACGACCTTACCAGGCAGGACATTCAGCACATGAACATTAAGCTCTACTTCAAAATCATAAAGGTTGACGGGCTTAAAGCTGAGACCGTTCTGAAGGGGCACGAATACTCCAGGGAATACCTGAGAAGCCTGGTTAGAAGGTGGAGCAGCAGGGTTGACACCGTTGTAAACCTTACAACGAAGGACGGGTTTAAGGTGAGAGTTTTCCCTGTAGCCTTCACCCGGAAGCGTATAAGGCTTTCACAGGAGTCCGCCATAAGGAAGATAATGGTTGAAGTTGTCCTAGAGCGGGGGCAGCAGTTAACCTTCGACCAGCTGGCTCAAGAATGCGTGCTTGGAAAGCTTGCCTCAGACATCTTCCACAGGATAACCAAAATATGCCCCCTAAGACATGTTGGTATAAGGAAAACTAAGCTCCTCTCCATGCCTGAGCAGCCTGCCCAGCAGGCTTCCCCACCGAAGGCTGAAGTTCAACCCTCCCTTCCAGGTTAAACATGGTCCAGCCTGAAGTTTTCCGGCGAAGGTTAAGCTTATGCGGGCTGTTGTGCTGGCTGCCGGAAGAGGTGTCAGACTTCAACCTTTAACCTTAACCAAGCCTAAATGCATGCTTCCCGTGGGAGGCAGCCCCCTCCTAAAATGGGTTTTCAAAGCCTTAAAGAAGGCTGGCGTCAGAGAGGCTCTAACAATCTTAAACCCTGAAGGCTGGAAGGCTAAGGGCTTCCTTGACGGTTCAAAGCTCGGCTTAAAGGTCTCCTACACGAGAGATAATAACCCGAAGGGCACCGGCTCCTCGCTTACCCTAGCCGAACCCTTCGTGAAGAACAGGGTTTTCCTGGCGGTTTACGGAGACCTTTACCTTTCGCCCAGCATGGTTAAAGGCTTCCTAGAGGAAGGCTTGAAAAGAATTAAGGAAGGCTGCCAAGCCATTCTGGCCGCCGTTAAGGTGGAGAACCCCCGAGAATACGGCGTAGTCCAGGTTAAAGGCGAAGGCAGAGTTCTGAAGATTCTGGAAAAACCTGAAAAGCCAAGGTCAAACCTGGCTAACGCTGGAATATACCTTTTCAAGCCCGAGGTCTTTAAGGCTGTAAGGCTTGTTAAGCCTTCGCCCAGAGGCGAAATAGAGCTGACGGAAGCCGTGAACCTGCTGGCTGAAGAAAGCGAAGTCTACGCTGTTACGATTCCCGGTGGAGGATGGCTGGATGTTGGGAGGCCCTGGGACCTCTTGGAGGCTAACCGCAGGGTTCTCTCGGAGATGAAGGGGAAGGTTGAAGGCGTAGTGGAGTCTCAGGTTGTGCTTCAAGGCGGAGTCACCGTCGAGAAAGATGCAACCGTCCGCTTTGGAAGCGTGGTTGAAGGGCCTGCCTTCATAGGCTCAGGCTGCGAGGTCGGGCCTTTCGCCAGGATTAGGCCTTACACCAGCCTAGGCCGGAACGTTAGGGTTGGAAGCTTCTGCGAGGTTAAGAACAGCATCGTGATGGATGGAAGCCGGATATCCCACCTCTGCTATGTAGGCGACAGCATCATAGGGGAAAACTGTAATCTGGGGGCTGGAACGCTTCTGGCGAACCTGAGGCTTGACGAGCAGCCTGTGAAGGTGGAGATTAAAGGGGTTAAAGTCAGCTCAGGCCTCAGAAAGTTCGGTGCAGTCCTAGGCGACGGAGTTAAAACGGCTGTGAACGTGAGCATAATGCCCGGGGTGAAGGTGGGGCCCAGAAGCCTGATAGGACCTGTTCTCACGGTTTCCAGAGACATACCGGCCGACACGCTGGTGGCTGGAATGCAGAGGCTGGATTTCAAGCCTGTTAAGGGGTGAAGTGAGGGCTGTTAACGCCTATGCTGGGTCTCACGGGCAAGCCTAACGTGGGTAAAAGCACTTTTTTCGCTGCCGCAACCCTCGCCATGGTTCCCATAGCCAACTACCCTTTCACAACCACCAATGCCAACCTAGGCGTAACCTATGCAACCCTCGAGTGCGTATGCCGTGAGTTCGGTGTTGAAGACCAGCCGGTGGGTTCAGCCTGCACGGGGGGCATACGCTTCGTGCCCGTTAAGCTGGTGGACTGCCCGGGGCTTGTTCCAGGGGCATGGCAGGGGAGAGGGCTTGGAAACCAGTTCCTAGACGAGGTTAGAAGGGCTGACGCTCTCATGCTGGTGGTCGACGCCTCCGGCTCAACGGACGCTGAAGGAAGACCGGTAAAGCCTGGAAGCTTCGACCCTCTAGAAGACATCAAATTTCTCGACGAAGAATTCGACATGTGGTTCTACCAGGTTTTAAGGAAGGACTGGGATAGAATCGCTAGGAGGGCTGAAATGCTCAGGGAGCCCCTGCCCTCACTGCTGGCTGAAAAGCTAAGCGGACTCCAAGTGGAGAAGCCATCCATAGTTAAGGCTTTAGAAGAGGCGGATCTGGCTTCTAAGAAGCCCAGCCTGTGGGGTGAAAAAGAGCTTCAAGCCTTCGCTGGCAGGGTTAGAAGACTTGCCAAACCGCTTCTGATAGTGGCGAACAAGGTAGACCTAGAGCCAGCTGAAGACAACTTGGAAAGGCTTAAAACTTCAGGATACCCGGTTGTTGCCTGCTGCGCCGAGGCTGAACTGGCCCTCAGAAAGGCCGGCGAAAAAGGGCTGATAGACTACAAGCCTGGAAGCTCAGACTTCAAAATCCTCAAGCCGGAAAGCCTCACGCAGAAGCAGCAGCAGGCTTTGAACCTGGTGAGGGAGAAGGTTTTAAGCCGCCATGGTTCAACGGGCGTTCAGAAGGCTGTGAACACGGCGATTTTCAGCCTCCTACGTCGCATAGCCGTCTTCCCCGTGGAGGATGTGGAAAAGCTTACCGACCATGAGGGGAGGGTTCTCCCAGACTGCTATCTTGTTCCTGACGGAACCACAGCCAGACAGCTGGCAGCCCTAATCCACAGCGAGCTTGCGGAAGGCTTCATACATGCGGTTGAAGCACGCTCCAAGCGGAGGCTTGGCGAAAACTACCAGCTCCGCCACCGTGACGTTATAAAAATTGTTTCATCAAAGGCTAGAGTTTAGCTTTCATCCTCACATTTATACTTAAGGGTTTTAAACGGTTGCGGTTGCCTTCTATCTTGGGTTTGGAGGGTTGAAAATGGTTAAAGTTCTCGTTTCGGACAGGCTTGGTGAGGAGGGGCTGAAGCTTCTGAGGCAGGAAGGCTTCGACGTGGATGTGAAGCTTAACCTTAGCCCCGAGCAGCTTAAGGAGGCTGTCAAAGAATGCGACGCCCTACTGGTTCGAAGCAAAACCAAGGTGACCAGGGAAATCCTTGAAGCTGCCTCCAACCTTAAACTTGTGGTTAGAGCCGGGGTTGGACTGGATAACGTAGACCTGAAGGCTGCTGGAGAGTTAGGAGTTAAAGTTGAAAACACGCCTGAAGCTGTCTCCTTCGCCGTAGCCGAGCTTACCGTCGCCCTCATGCTGGCTGTTGCAAGGAGGCTTCCGGAAGCCGACCGCATGGTTAAGAGTGGAGGGTGGAGCAAGGAGAAGTTTGTAGGGCTGGAACTCAGAGGTAAAACCCTCGGCATCATAGGGCTTGGCAGAATAGGCTGCCTGGTAGCCAAGACATGCCGTGCCATGGATATGAGGGTAATCTTCTACGACGTCGTCGACAGAAGCGAGTATGCGCAGATGTACAGCTGCGAGCCCGTTGTCTCCCTGGAGAGGCTTCTCTCCGAAGCCGACATCGTAAGCATCCACGTGCCTTTAACGCCTGAAACCCGTCACATGATAGGTGAAAAAGAGATAGCCCTCATGAAGCCTGGAGCCATCCTCATAAACACTTCCAGAGGAGCCATAGTAGACGAGCGGGCGCTGCTGGCAGCCCTTAAATCGGGAAGACTTGGAGGAGCAGGCCTAGACGTCTACGAGGAGGAGCCTCCGAGGAACATGGAGCTTCTCTCCCTGCCAAACGTCGTCTGCACCCCCCACATCGGAGCGCAAACCTCGGAAGCCCAGAAGCTTGCCTCCATAACCGCAGCCAGAAAGGTGATAGAATTCTTCAAGCAGGCTTAAAGTCCACAATTTTTTTAAGCTTCCACTTCTTTAACCCTTTAAGCCTTTCAAGGATTTGGTGTTAGACTGATGCCTGGAGCCTACGCTTATCTTTCACAGCTTTGGAGGAGCGCCGGCAGAAACCCCGATTTGAAAGAGTCTTTAAGGCAGAAGCTTATCCGCTGGCGTAGGGGTCCAGCCATAGCCAGGGTTGAAAGGCCTACGAGGCTTCCAAGAGCCAGAGCCCTAGGCTGGAGAGCCAAGCAGGGCTACGTGGTCGTGAGGGTTAGAGTTCCCAGAGGAGGCTTCAAACGTAGACGTCCGAGGGCAGGACGCCGCCCCAAACGTATGGGTGTAAAAAAGGTTACCGGGGCGAAAAGCATAAGGCAGATAGCTGAGGAAAGGGTTGCCAAGAAGTTTCCGAACCTTGAAGTTCTGAACAGCTACGAGGTGGCTGCCGACGGACGCTACCGATGGTTCGAAGTAATCTTGGCAGACCCCCACCATCCAGCCATCAGAAACGACCCTAAAATAAACTGGATATGCGGAAAAAACCGTGGGAAAACAGTAGTCCACGTCCAAGTTTAGGCTTCTTCAAGTCCTTTAGGCCACTGGAGGCTTCTGGGCATCCTGTATTCTTTGAATCTTCTTTTTACCGGTTCAGGCCAGCTTTCAGGGTTGAAGCCGTGGGTTGCCAGGAAGGCTGCCACCCACCTGGTTACTCCAAGACCTGTGCACCCGGTCCAGAGCGGCCTGTTTCTCGACTCCCTGATGCTGAAGCTTTTCACGAACTTGTCCTTGTGGACGAAGCATCCGGCTATTTCAAGCCATTCAGCCCTGTCTCTTTCACCACGGTAGGGCAGGTAGATTTCCAGGTCGTAGGCGGCTACGTTCCGGCTTTCAGATATGTCGCCTACTTCGCCTCCACGCATGTAGAAGGGTAAGGCTGCTACAACCCTCCACTCCATCTCCAAAAGCTTGTCCGCCACCCTCACGATTTCATCTCTAACCTGGTCTCGAATCTCCACCACCTGGTCCGGGCTTCCGAAATATACGAGTTCGACTCTTCGAAACTCTTGAACGCGTACCAGGCCTTCAACGCCTCCCCCCTCCCACCGGTATGTCCAGCCAGCTCTGTCATAGAACTTGTAGGGCAGGTCCTCCAGCCTCAAGGTTTCATGGCTGAAAAGGTTCCAGAAGGGTTCACACTGGGCTGGAGCCAGCACGTAGTCAGGCTCCTTTAAGGCCTCCCTCAGAAGCTCTCTTCTAACAGTTCCGGTAACCCTTAAAGCCTGCTTGAACCGTGAGAAGGCTTCAGGGTCCCTGGGTGGAGGGCAAACATAGTACATGCCTTCAGGGATTTCTTCCAGGTAGCCCGGCATCCTCCGCATAACCTCCAGCGGGATAAGCTTCGGAAGCAGGAAAGGCTGGAACCCAAGCTTCTCGGCAACTTCCTCCACGAGGATTTGCTCGACAGCCTCCAGAAGCCTCACGTAGGGAGGAGTGTAAACCCACTGGCCGCGGCCTGGGAACTCTTTAACCCATCCGAGCTTAACAGCCTCTCTTGCAGGGTCTCCCCGGAACTTCACTGGGCGCTGGGGGCCCTGCATGACCACTGGGTGAACTTCAACGGACTGCGGCTTTTCAGCTTCCTCAGCCAGCTTCAGGACAAGCCCTAAAAGCCTGTCCACAGCGTTGCGTCTAAGCTCAGCTTCACCCAGCGGGTTAAGGTTTAAAGTCAACGTTTCCCCTTCAACGCCAGCTTCTCCAACATATTCGAGGCTTCGAATTTTGCGGAGGGCTTCTTCTCCAACTTTTAAACCTTCAAGCTTAATGGTCAGCCTTGGGACTTCAACCCCTCGCACTCCAACCCTGAATTTTCTGCCTAACTCTTCGGCAAGCAGCTTTCTGAAGCGTAAGACGGCTGATGGGGCTCTAACCTTCGAGCCGGAGGATAATTCAACCGTCAGCCGTGGGCCTTCAAGCTTCCACTCTTCTATCCTGGCTGCCTCATCCCTGTGGGCTTCTGAAACTCCTCTGAGAAAAGCCTCCCGGTTGGCTTTCTCCACCAGCTCGCCTATGAGGCCTGCGCTTTCAGGTGTCTCCCTGCTCAGGTTTATGTGGCATGTAAGCGTCATCCTAACCTTTACGGGTTTCACCTTTAACCATCTCCACAGCCTTCTCAGCTGTTTGAACGCCTGCAAGCAGGTCGTCTAGGGTTGAAAGGAAGGTTTTAACACCCCTAGAACATTTAACCACTCCTAAAAGTTTTCCCTTCTCCCTCCAAGTTTCAACTTTAAGCCCTCGGGGGAGAGGCCTGTTGTCGGGGCTTACAGCTGAAGCTACAGCCTCAGCCGTCCTTACGCTTCCAAAGTCTACCATGATTTTAGCTTCAATCTTAACCTCAGCCTTTCCCAAGGCTCTCCCCGACCATAAGCTTAACCTTCTCGAGGAATTCTTCAAAGGCCTCTCTTGGAAGGGTTGCCCCCGCAGCTACGCTGTGCCCTCCCCCTCTGCCTCCAACAGCTTCAGCTGCCACCCTTAAAATTTCGCCGAGGTTTACTCCTCTGCTTGCCAGAGTCCGGCTGGTTCGAGCTGAAACCTTCACTTCGCCCTCCCCGGTTTCGGTTACGACCATCATTGGTCTGTCCTGCCCCAGCGTGTCAGAGGAGGATAGAAGGCTTGCCACAGGGCTGAGCTTACGCTCGTCTACAAGCCCGTAGCCCTCAACCAGGTATATGTTCTCCAAGGCTTTCACCCTGTCCTTTTCTTCCAGCAGCCTGTTTATGGCTTCAGATATGGCTCGCCTGTACTCGTTAAAAAGCTTCTGCGCCTCCTCTAGCGTTTCACCTCTCTCGCCGAAGCATAGGGAGAGAGCCAGCCCGGGCTTCTCCATTTTCGAGCAGGCGTTGAGAAGGGAGGCGTATTCTCTTCCATCCCTTAGAGGTGTAAGCTTATCCTCCTGGACCAGTGTGTACACTTCGCCTATAAGCTGGAAGATGGAGGCTGACTTGAAGCCTTTAGAAGCCAGGTAAGCGGTGATTTCAGAGAAAATTTTCTCTTTTTCCTCGTGGGTTAACTCCGCAGGCGTTCTCCACCTCTCGTTCTCCCTGAGTTTTATCCCGAGGTTTACTAGGAAGCCGTAGCACTGGTCTTCGGCTCCGCTTAGCCCGGGGATGAAAGGGTTCATGGTGGAGGCTATAGCCTTGTGGATAGGCCTGGTCTCCCTGCCGTAGAACATTAGGTCTGTGGACACCGTAAGCAGGCCGGCTTCCCTAGCGTCTTCAACCACCTGAAGGTTGAGGCCGGCAAGCTTCCTCCCGTAGTCTTTATCTTGAAGGTCTCCCAGGGCTCCGATGACTGCCAGGGGGGCCAAGTCCACGTTTTCACTGTCTATGCTTCTAGCTGTGAAGTAGCATACCGCTGAACCGCTAATCTCGCTGGCTCCGTCGATACCGTAATGGTGGGGGTTAACATGGGTTAGCTTCGGGTATTCCACGTCTTCCAAGGGCTTGTGATGGTCTAAAACGAGGATTTCCCCTTTCGAGGTTAAGGGCTTAAGCAGGTCAACGTATCCACTTCCAATCTCGCTGAAAACGTACAGGCTGTGGCCTGCCGAACCCTCAATTTCTCTTATAAGGGGCTCGGTAACCCGGTCTAGAACCCTAATGTGAAAGCAGCCTCCAAGCCTTCTAACGGCTTGCCCTATAATGGCTCCGGCTGTCAGGCCGTCAGGGTCGTCATGGGTGAAAATGGGTATGAACCCGTAGCTTTCAACATGGGACGCCAGAACCCTCCCAGCCTGGCTGCAAGCTTTAAAGAACTCTTCAACCCTGCCGGCCATAGCAGCTTCAACCTTTAACGGAGAATTTGAATTTACATGAAGGTTGCTGAGACAGGCTTATACTTGAAGTCCGGTGGAAGCCTGTTAAGCCTCCTGTAATATTTTATAAGCCGGTGGATGCGTGACTCAAGCAGTTGAAGGCTGTGAACATTCTTCTTGTCTCCCCTATGCTTCTCCAAGTGTCTAACCATCTGCTTCTGCTTCTCAAGTAGGTTCGCCAGGTCCTCCGGAATCCTCAAGGCAAGCCCTGCCTCCTCCAGGATTTCCATGATGCTTTTCCCTGTTATGGGTTTAACCAGCGGTATGCCGTACTGGTCTCTCAGGATGATGCCTATCTCGCTGGGAGGCCGTCCTTCCTTGGCAAGCTTGACCACTAAGGCTTCAACCTCTTCAGGCTTGTAGTTGCACCAGGAGGGAGGTCTCCTGCCCACAGGCCTGGTTGAATGCGAGCTTCCCCTCCTATGGGTGTGGATGCGTGCCATCTCTAAGGCCTCTCCTAAGCGGAAAATAAAAGGACGGGTTCCTTATAAGAATTTTAGGCTTCACCACGGGAAATTCTTAAGAAGACCTGATGTCCCTTCTAGGTTTAATGGTGAGGCTTCCCCCTTGGAAGAATACGTGAAGGTTAAAGTTGAATTCTTCACTACGCTGAGGGACATTACAGGTAAGAGGGAGGAGGCTGTGAGGCTTCCGGCAAAGGCCACCGTAGGCGAGCTCTTAGACAGCCTTTCAAGACGCTACGGCCCGAAGTTTGTAGAATACGTCTTCGAGAAAGGTGAGGTCCGGCCGAACCTTATAGTAATGGTGGACGGGAAAAGCATAGCCCTGCTGGGAGGCCTTAAAGCACCCTTAAAGAACGGGAACACCGTAGCCATTCTGCCAGCCTTCGGAGGCGGCTGAAGTCTCCATTGAACTGTTAATGGCTGGTGTGGTTGAAGGCTGAACAGTGGATTCTTCCTTTAAGCTTCCCCTTCAACTGGAATCTCAAGCTTAAGTTTAACGTTCTGCCTGGAAGGCCTACCCCCGCCTTCGCTAAGGAAGGAAGATGGTTCAGGGCTTTCAGAATCGGCGGAAGCCTCATCCCGGTGATGGTCAGCTTCCAGGGAACCGTTGAAAAACCGAAACTGCTGGTTTCAACAACCCCCGCAGGGTTGAAGCATAAGCAGAAGCTTCTAGACCTCGTTTTCCGCCTCCACGGGATAGCCTACCCGCGTGAGCTCTACAGGTTTATGGAGGGAGACAGGGTTCTCAGAAAAGTTAAACGCAGCCTCCACGGGTTCGGCAGAGCAGGACTTATGGCTGCAAACCTTTACGAGGGAGTGGTGAAAGCCATAATCCAGCAGCAAATCTCGCTGAGGGTTGCTGAGCACCTAACGGCAAACCTGGTTGAAAGATTCGGCCAGCACACCTCTTTCCTAGGCGAGAAAGTCTACGATTTCCCCAGGGCTAAGGTCCTCGCAGAGGCAGAGGTTGAAGAGCTTAGAGGCTGCGGGCTGAGCAGAAGAAAGGCTGAATACATTAAAGGTTTCTCTAAGGAGGTTTCGCTGGGAAACTTTAATCCTGAAGAGCTTCACGAGCTGAGCCAGGAGGAAATAGTCAGCTGCCTCACGGCTTTCAAGGGTTTAGGCAGGTGGTCGGCTGAGCTTGTGATGGCCGCCTCCATGGGGTTAAACGTGATCCCCGCCGACGACCTGGGCGTCAGAAAAGCCATATCCCACTACTACTTCAACGGGAAGCTCCAAAGCGGAGAGGCCATCAGAAATTTTGCCAGGGAGAAGTTCGGCAGGTTCATGCTGGATGTAACCGTCTACCTGCTTATGGCTTACAGGTCTGGAATTAACGTTTAACTGGGCTGCTCTGCTTAAAGTTTAACGTGTGAGGGGGGATGGGCTTTGAAGAAGGCTGAAAAGCTGGAAGCTTCTGGCAGGCAGTCTGAGGAGAAGATTGATGAGTTAATGGCTTGGATTTCCATCTTGGAAAGTGAACCTGAAGAGAAGGATGTGGGAAGGCTTAAAACTCCCCCGGTAAAAGCCGTGGTGGAAGAGGAAGGCTAGTCTCTTAGCAGCCACTCCGCAAGCTTTCTGAAGGCTTCAGCCCTATGCGAGTACCTGTTCTTGTTTTCCAAGCCCATCTCAGCGAAGGTTTGCTTTACGCCTTCAGGGTGGAAGATGGGGTCGAAGCCGAAGCCGCTTTCCCCCTTAGCCTTCCAGCCTATGACGCCGTCGCTTCTGCCGAGGAAGACTTTAACCTTCATTCTAGGTCTCGCGAAGGCTATGGCTGAAAGGAAGTAGGCTCTCCTGTTGCTGTTTCCCTCCAACAGTTTGAGGATTCCCTGGACGCCGAGGGTTTTATAAACGTAGGAGGAGTAGGGGCCTGGAAACCCATTTAGGGCTTCGATGAAGAGGCCTGCGTCCTCGACGAAAACTGGAGCCCTAAGCCTCCTTAAGACCTGCCTAACGGCGTGCTTAGCTATCTCCGCAAGGTTTTCATGCTGGATTTCCACAGGCTTCAGGGGGACCATCCTGATTTTCAAGCCGAACTGGGAGGCTAAGGCTTCAACCTCCCTGAACTTGCCCTGGTTAGAGGTTGCGAAGAATACTTCCCGAGGCTTCACCGGCTTCCCCCTTTCAGTTCCTCCAGTTTTTCTCTGACAAGCCTGTAGGTGATTTCAGGGTCCGCCATCCCCCTGGTTGCCTCCATAACTTTCCCCACGAGGAAGTGGACTGCTTTAGGGTCTTGGAGGGCGTCTTCAACGGCTTTAGGGTTTCCAGCGAAAACCTTTCCGATGATGCTTTTAAGCTGGGCTTCGTCCGCCAGCCTCCTCCAGCCTTTCTCTTCAACTATGGAGGAAGGCGGCTTCCCTGTTTTCATGGTTTCCCACAGCACTTTCTTCGCTATTTTAATGCTTATTTCACCCTTATCCATCAGCCCTATGAGTTCAGCAAGGTAGGCTGGAGTAAGCTTAGACTCGGCTAGGTCCTGGTTTAAGCTGTATAACACTTGGAGAACGTCTCCCATAAGCCAGTTCGCCACGGATTTAGGCTTACCGCAGACCTTGGCGCAGTCCTCGAAGAAGTCCGCCATGGTCCTGTCGCTGGTTAAAACTTCAGCGTCGTATTCTGGAAGACCGTACTGGCGGATTAGCCTCTCCTTGCGGGCGTCCGGAAGCTCCGGCATCTCCTTCCTAAGCCTTTCAATGGTTTCCTCGCTGATTTCTATGGGAGTCAAATCCGGCTCTGGGAAATACCTGTAGTCCTGCTCCTCCTCTTTAACCCGCAGGCTTATGGTTATCCTCCGCGTGTCATCCCAGTGTCTTGTCTCCGACCGGACGGTTGCACCCTTCCTGAAGAGTTCCCTCTGCCTTAAAACTTCAAAGCTTAAAGCTTTCTCCACGTCCTTGAAGGAGGAGATATTCTTTATTTCAACTCTTCCCCCTCCCTCCAGCGAGATGTTGGCGTCGCACCGCATGGCTCCCTCAAGCCCCCCATCGAAGATTCCAAGGTGCTCCAAGGTTGAGCGGAGCTTCTGGAGGAAGGCTCTTGCCTCCCGCGGGCTTTCAAGGTCAGGCTCCGTGACGATTTCCAGGAGTGCAACTCCAGCCCTGTTATAGTCTACAAGCGTGTAGGGTGAAGTGTCAATGGTTCCCTTATAGGAGAGCTTCCCCGGGTCTTCCTCCAGGTGTATCCTTCTAATCCTAACGGTTTTACGCTGTTTCTCCACGACGAATTCGAGGTGTCCGTCAGCCCCTATGGGTGTGCCTCCAGCCCTGTCATACTGGGAAATCTGGAAGTTCTTGGGAAGGTCGGGGTAAAAATAGTTTTTACGCATGAAGAGGGTGCGCCTTGAAACCTTGCAGTTCAGGGCAAGCGAAGCCATGACAGCGTATTCCACAGCCTTCCAGTTTAGGACGGGGAGGCTTCCCGGAAGCCCCAGGCATACCGGGCAGACATGGCTGTTCGGAGGCTTACCCCTATAGTCAGCCGGGCAGCCGCAGAAAAGCTTAGTTTTAAGGCTTGTAATCTGGCAGTGGACTTCAAGTCCTATGAGAACCTTCAAGCCTTCAGCCATAGGCTACCCGCCAGCCGCTAACATTAAATTTCTCTTTTACCCTTGTTTAAGGCTTGCTGAAAACGTTAGCCTAATTAAAGCTTAAGCTTCACTTCTCCTGTAAAGGGAGGCTCCCCGGCATGTCGGCTGAAAGAGCTGCCAAGGTTGAATCCCTCCTCAAAATCGCCAGCGACTTCGCTGCTGAAGCCGAATGGCTGCTCAGCAAGGTCATAAGCGAGGACGACGACTACCTTTACACGGAGATAGCCTCAAAGCTTTTGAAGGCTTTAAACCAGGCAGCCGACGCCCTCATATACTGCCACCTGAAAGAATACCCCAGCGGCAGCCTTGAAAGGCTTAGAATGCTGGAAAACCTGGAAGCCGTAAACGCTGAAGCAGGCGTGAAACAGGTTAAAACTGCATACGAGCTTCTGGAGCGAGACCTCCAAGAACTTGTTTTCGAAGACAAGCGTGTAGAGCTCAGCCTGGTTGAAAGGGAGCTTGGAAGGGTTAAAGACTACCTTTCAAAGGTTAGAAGCTTAACCGCTGTTTAACCATGCTACGCTGGAGCCTTCGGCTTCCGGAGGGCTAAGGCTCCCCCAGCCCCAACCAGCGAGCCTATGGTGGCTATCAGAAAGGAGTAACTGAAAACCTGGGTGGCTTCTATAATGTATCCTCCAACCGCCGGACCTATAACCTGACCAACCCCGAAGAAGAAGGTTACAAAGCCTGCGGCTGCCGACCTTAACTCTGCCCCAACATAGTCGGAGGCAGCTACCACAGATATCGTTGGAATGCTCCAGGCTGAAATGCCGAAGAGGACGGCTGAACAGTACAGTCCAAGCGTTGTTGGAGCCACCGCGAAGAGCAGGTACGACAGTGCCAGGAACGTGAACGCCATAGCCATACCATACTTCCGCCCTAAAACGTCGGAAACCCAGCCCCATATGAACCCGCTTAAAATGCTTAGGATGCCCACGATGAACCAGAGGGAGATGGCAGCTTCCCTAGCCCATCCAAGCGTCTGCAGGTAGGCGGCGAAAAAGGTAACATAGACAATGTAGGAGAACCCGTACATCAAGTATACTAAGCCCACAAACCACACCGCCCTGTTCCTGTACACCAGCCCCCAGCGTAGGGCTGAGCCCGCCTCATCCACTCCTCCAGAACCGTTCTGCCCCGCTGCCCCTACCGCCTTTAATCCTAGGTCTTCAGGCCTGTTCCTCAGCAGGACATAGTCCACCACGGCTATGGCCAGAAGCACCATTCCAAGATAATACCAGGAATACCTCCATCCCTCCGCCCCATACGACAGCAGGATTAGGGGGACCGCTACGCCTGAAAGCGTGAAGCCTACTCCTATGCCTGTTGAAACCAGCCCGGTGGCGCGGCCTCTCAGCTTGAACGCGAACCATATGGACGGCAGCGCCATGGCAGGCAGATATGCGCCGCCGTTGCCAAGCCCTGTCAGCAGGCGTGCGATGAAGGCATGCTCAAAACAGGTGGAGAAGCCCGTCCATATCATGGTTACCCCCATCAGGGCTGCCGAAAGGGATATGACTACTCTTGAACCGTACCTGCTGGCCAGCAGCCCTCCAACGGTCGCTAGCGTCAAATAGCCGATGAAGTTTCCCGTGGCTATGAGGCCCATCTGGAAGTAGTCTAGGTTTAAGCCCTCCTTCATGGGAGGTAGAATCAGCGAGTAGGCGAACCTTCCAAAGCCATGCGCCCCTAACACCGTTAAAAAACCTAAAAAGGTTATAATCCACCCGTAATGGAATGGGGTTTTCCTCATGAGGAATCAAAGAAAGTTTAGGCTGGCTCCTCCTATAAATATAGCTGAAGCAGTTTTCACCCCAGCGGAGGCCTCTTAAACATTTCAGGCGCAGCCTTCTCATAAGCCTCAGCAGCCTTCAGCAGCCTTCCCTCTCCCAGCGGTGGGGCTATAAGCTGCGCTCCCAGCGGCAGCCCCTCATGGAAGCCGCATGGTACGGATATGGCTGGAACCCCTGCCAGATTAACAGGCACCGTGTCGATGTCGCACATGTAGAGGGCTAGGGGGTCGCTTATCTTCTCTCCAAGCCTGAAGGGTGGAAGAGGCATGGTTGGAGCCAGAAGCAAGCTGAACTTCTTGAAGGACTCGGTCAGGCTTCTCCTAATCATCGTTGCCACCTTAACGGCTTTAAGGAAAAACCTGTCGTAGTATCCTGCTGAAAGCGCATAGGTTCCAAGAATTATCCTCCTTTTAACCTCAGAGCCGAAGCCTAAGCTTCTGGTAACCGAAAATTCCCTGCTCCAGTCTAAGCCTTCGCCTTCAGCTCTAAACCCGTAGCGTATCCCGTCGTAGCGGGCAAGGTTTGAGCTGGCCTCCGACATGGCTATAATATAGTAGGCTGGAAGCGCGTACTCTAAAATCGGAAGGGAAACCTTGCCTATCCACGCTCCCAACTCTTCAAGTTTACCGGCAAACCTTTGAAGGGCTTCCACCACAGCCGGATGGGTTCCCTCCCCCATGAGTTCTTTAACCAGTCCAACCTTGAACCCTTTAAGGTCTCCCCCCAAGGCGCCATCGTAGCTTCCAGCTTCGACGGAAAGCGTTGTAGAGTCTCTGAGGTCTCTTCCAGCGATGACGGATAGGAGGAGGCTGCAGTCCCGCGTGTTAAAGGCTATAGGTCCTATCTGCTCAAGGCTGTTAGCGTAGGCTATAAGCCCATACCGGCTTACAAGCCCGTAGGTAGGCTTCAAGCCTACCACCCCGCAGAAGCTTGCAGGACAGCGTATGGAGCCTCCTGTATCGCTTCCCAGCGATAGGGGAGCCATCCCCGCGGCGACCGCTGCAGCGCTTCCACCTGAGGAGCCTCCTGGAACCCTCTCAAGGTTCCAAGGGTTCTTCGTGGGGCCGAAGTAGCTGGTTTCCGTGCTGGTTCCCATGGCAAACTCGTCCATGTTGGTTTTACCCAGGATTACAGCGTCTTCAGCTTTAAGTCTCTCAACCACGGTGGCGTCGTAGGGGGGAACAAAGTTCTCCAGCATACGTGAAGCGCAGGTTGTCCTAATCCCTGAAGTGCAGATGTTGTCTTTCACAGCCACGGGGACTCCTGCAAGCCTTCCAAGCCTCGCCCCAGCCTTAACCTTCTCGTCTACGAGGCGTGCTTGCTTCAGGGCTTCCTCCCTTACAACCGTAATGTAGGCTTTAACCCTGCCGTCAAGCTTCTCCATTCTCTCCAGGAAGCATGAAACGTATTCTTCGGCTAAAAGCTCTCCTCCCCTAATATGTCTGGCAGCCTCCCAGGCTGGAAGCTCGAAGAGTCCTGCCAAAGCCTTCACCATCCCCCTTAGCCCTAAAGGATTTTCGGCGCTTCAAAGTATTCCTCCCTTTTCTTTGGAGCGTTTTTCAACGCTTCTCCACGGCTTAACGGCTTTTCAACCTTGTCGTCCCGGTAGACGTTGACAAGGCTTACCACGTGGAGTTCTGGGGGCACCTCCTCAGTGTCAAGCTCAGCCAGCTTGCTGAAGTAGGCTAGAATCTGGTTGAACTGCTGGGTGTAGAGTTTCTTCTCCTCTTCTGAAAGCTCTATCCTTGCAAGCCATGCCACATGCTCAACTTCCCTGCGTGAAATATGCTTTTCAGCCTTGCTTTTCTCTCCCATCCTGTTTCCCTTCCCCCTTTCAGCCTGAAACATTCTCTTTATGTGATTTTAGCCTTCCCCAGCCTTCTGGAGGAAACTCCAAATCTGCTTTTCCAAGGGCGGATGCTTCCTCCTCCGAGGCCTCCCGTAGGTTCCAGGATAGCCTCCAACAAGGTTGTAAGCTTTAACAGCCAGCCTGTCAGCCTCTCCAACCCTATGGTTCCTCCAGCCCTCCCAGTGGCGTTTAACCCTTCCAAGCCTAGCCTCCTCCGGAGTGAAATCGTCTAGGTTCTCAGGGTCTAAGCATACAGCCACCATGTCAAGCTTCCTGTGGACGGAGAGAGGGCAGACGAAAAGCCTTTGAAAGTCCATTTCGTTGTCAACCCTCAAGCTTTGAGCCTTAAGCCTGACAGCAAGCTCGACGAATCTGGGCTGAAGCTTCCCTCTAACGTATTCGACTAGGGCGTAGGCTAGGTCCAGCGGGTTATGTTTAGCTCTGACCTCCGGAGAAAGGGCGTAGGGGTGAACTTGAACGTGTGCCCCTCTCCCGCTGAACTTAACGTAGACCGACTCTGAAACCCCGTTTTCAGCGAGAAATCTTACGATTTCCCAGGCAGCCCCCCTTGTTGCCTCCCAAGCCTCCAGCTCGTTGTCTATATCCCACGTTGGAGTGCAGGCGGCGATGTTGTCTATGAAGGCTACGTCCTCCTCGCTCTCAAGCCTCCTGTACAGGTTGGCTGTGGCGTGGATGGAGCGTGGCATAAGCCTCTGGAAGCCTTCGATAAGCCCTAAAACGCCGTCTGGTCCGTCGATTTTCAGGGGCCTATGGGCTTTACCCTGGTAGCGGACCAGAATCTGTCTTCCCCTGTCGTCGGTTTTGTCGCAGTGGATGGCAACCCACCGCCCAGCCGAATAGTCTGCTATCTCCCTTTGAACTTTAGGGTTTGAGTAGTGCTGGAGGATTAGGCTCCGCCGGCTGGAGGTCACTTCTCCGGCACTTCCCTGCCTGGAAGTATCTTCTCCCTTTCAGCCTTCGCCTTAGCAAGCTTGCTCATAACCTTTGCTGGGAGAGCCATGTCCTCTCTGCGTTCCCTGGACGCTCCAAGAATTACAAGTCCCTTACCGTCTAAAGCCGTAATCTCATGCATGGTCAGGCTGTGGGGTGTCTGCCTCATCTTCTCCACTATCACGTAGCGTCGTAGAACCCCGTTTCGAACGTATCTTCGGAACCTTATGATTCCGTCGGCTATGTGTTCAACGCCGAAGCCGAAGGCGTCGGAAGTCGTGATGGCGTACTGGGATACCGCCAGAATGGTGAAATCCCATTTGCTCAGAACCTTCTTCACAAAGTAGGAGTAGCGGCGGGCCATGGCAGGTCTGTCAAGCCAGAAAGCTGAAAGGCTGTCGATTACAAGGCGGGCTCTCCCGTAGCCTAAAGCCTTCTTAGCCTCTATGATTTTGTCAAGCAGCTCCTCGACTTCAAGGCTTCTCAGCGACCACTGGTCTTCAAGCCCCATGAGGGCGTCGATTATGATGAGTTTCTTCCTTTTCACGGCTGCCTGGAAGTCTATGCCGAACTGGGCTGCCTGCCTTAGAATGGAGTCCCTAGACTCCTCCGTGGTCACGTAGATGCATACGTCTCCCTCCTTCACGCCGCAGTCGATGAAGTGAATGCAGAAAATGGTTTTACCTGTTCCAGGCTCGCCTGTTACGGCTACAAGGAAGCCTCTCGGTATTCCCCCTGCGAGAAGCCTGTCAAACTCCGGTATCCCCGTGGAAAGCCTTTCAACCTCAACGTTCAACCCTTAAGCCTCCTCAAGGTTTCAAGCAGAGCTGCCTTCGCTCCCAGCTC
>QMXU01000002.1 GCA_003662305.1 Candidatus Hecatellales archaeon | reverse complement strand
TCCAAGATGTTGACAGGATGCTTCACCAGCTTCTTAGGGTGCCTGCTTACGATTTCCTCAACGTCTACTCCCCCCGCCGAGCTGGCGATGCATACAGGCTTCCTTTCACCGTGATAGGAAAACACGGAAACATAGAAGCTCCTCTTAAACGGGATATACTCTTCCACTAGGAGCTTCTGCACGGGGAACCCGTAGACCTCCCTTCCGAAAAGTTCCTCGGCGATTTTCTCAGCCTCTCCGGGGTTCTCCGCAAACCTTATCACGCCCAGCTTTCCACGTCTTCCAGCCAAGACCTGAGGCTTCAACATAACCTTCCCTTTCAGCTTCCCAGCAGCCTCCTTCACTTCCCTAAGGCTCCCGCACAGTATTCCCTTAGGCGTGGCGATGCCTTCGCTGGAGAGAAGCTTCTTGGCTTGGTATTCGTAGAGGCGGACCAAGGGGTTCCCCCAGAATGAGTCTTCACCAGTTTATATATGTGCTTTCCTCCATAAGAAGTAAATTTATGTTCAGCAAAGAGTTATCATGGTTAGATGCCGCCGTAGCTCAGCGTGGTAGAGCAGCGGACCCTGAAAAGGCAGAACCTTCCAGGGGCTGAAGCTGTTAACCCGTTGGTCGACGGTTCGAGTCCGTCCGGCGGCGCCACAAAACCATTTCCCTGCTGCTTTCTCCTGTGGGCTGCTGGGAGGGTAAGGCTTTAATATTTTGTGCAATCTCACATATTCAGTGTGGAGGGAACGTCATTGACTCCGTCGGTTTTAGAGGTTTTAAAGCAGGAATGCCAAGGAGAATACGTCCGCGAAAAAGTTTTCTCCTTTGTAAAGGTTCAGAAGGAAAAATACCTTGATGCTGCAAGGCTTCTGAGGGAAAACGGGTTTGAAAGGCTGCTAACGGTTTCAGCAGTCGACTGGCTGGATGAGAACGAGTTTGAAGTGTACTTCCTAGCTTACAACCCGGAGGAAAACGTCTACGTTAAAGTTTCCACGAGGATTCCAAGGGAAAACCCGGAAATTCAAAGCCTGTCATCCATATGGGAGAACAGCGCCATGCATGAGAGAGAAGCGTGGGAGCTCTTCGGAATAAACTTTGAAGGAAACACCATGCTGAAGCCCCTGCTTCTCGAAGGCTGGAAAGGTCCACACCCGTTCCTGAAGGACTTCGACTGGAGGAGATACGTTAAAGAGTTTCCCATGTAAGAGGTGAAAACCGGTGAGTTTCTACGCGGAGTTTAGAATGCTGTCCGAGAAGGCTATGACCTTCAACTTTCCGCCTGAAATGCCCCTCACAGAAGGCTTCAGGGGAAGGCATGTGCTTGACATGGAGAAGTGTGTGGGATGCGGACTCTGCGAGAAAATATGTCCAAACCTAGCCATGACAATGGTTGAAAGAGGAGAGGCTGATGAGAAAAGAAGCTATCCACAGGTAGACTATGGCAAATGTTGCTTCTGCGGTTTATGCGAAGACATCTGCCCGCGTGAAGCCTTAAAACTCTCCCATTTCCCGTTCATAGTTGTGCTTGGCAGAGACGCGCTTGTCTACCCGCCTGAAAAGCTTGCTGAACCTCCTAAACTCGAGCATCCTGTTCCGCCGAAAATTAAGGGTATCACCAACTGGGCCATCTCAAGAAGCTTCTGGGTTAACTTCTTCTTCACCGGATGCTGCTTTATAGAGGCAGCTCCATGGGTTGGAAGCGGCTTCGACATGGAAAGGTTCGGAATGCTGGCAAAGGGTTCACCCAGGCATTCAGACGTGCTGCTCATAGGCGGATACGTGACGGTGAAAACCCTCCGAAGGATACTTCGCATATACGAGCAGATGCCCTGTCCCAAATACGTGATCACGCTTGGATGCTGCCCGGTTAACGGAGGAACCTACTGGGACAGCTATAACACCATAAACAACCTTGAAAAGTACATGCCAGTAGACATAATGATCGCCGGCTGCCCTCCCAGGCCTGAACCCATAGGTTTAGCCGTAGTTTTAGCCATGAACGCCGTTCAAAGCGGCTACATGGGCAAAGAGGAGAAAGTAAACAAGGAAGAGGGCTTCCTAGAGGTTCCATCAGTAGAAGAAAGCAGGGAGGAAGGAGAATACACTATACCCTTCGGCCCCCAGCATCCAGCCTCAGGAAACTTCGACGTATACTTCAAGGTTGAAGGGGAACGCGTGAAAAGCGCCAGGCCGAACCCGGGCTATCTCCACAGAGGATTTGAAAAGCTCATGGAGTACCGGACTTGGTGGCAGAACATAATGCTGGTTCAGCGTGTATGCGTGCTTGACGGAGCAAGCTATGAGCTTAGCTATATAGGAGCCGTTGAAAAGCTGGCTGGAGTTGAGGTTTCAAGGAGGGTGAAGTATCTCAGGACGATTCAAGCTGAACTGTGCAGGATTCAAAGCCACCTTTTGAATCTGGGGCTAATCGGCGGTGCAACAGGCTTCGACACCATGGTGAGGATAGCATGGGGAGACCGTGAGAGAATACTTCTACTACTCGAAAAGCTGACAGGAGGCAGAATATACCATATCTACAATATACCGGGAGGAGTTAGGAGAGACCTCCCCTTAAACTTCAAGGACGACTTCAAAAAAGAAATGAAGTACATGCTGAAGCAGCTTGACCTTTACGATAACCTATGCTTTAACAACTCGGTTTTCAACGGCAGAACCAAGGAGCTAGGAGTCTTACCAGGCGACATGGCGGTCCGCCTGGATGTTACGGGGCCTAACGCTAGGGCTTCAGGTGTAAGATTCGACGTGAGGAAGGCTTCACCCTACGAAACCTATGACGAGTTAGACTTCAACGTTGTGACTTCGGAAGGTTCAGACGCCTATTCAAGAGCGCTCTGCAGGAGAAAGGAAATAGAGGAAAGCCTGTACATCGTAGAGAACGCTTTGGAGAAGATTCCCAGCGGAAAGCTTTTTGAAAGGAACGCTAAAGGAGGCCTAAGGCTTTCACCGTTCTCCCCGCTTCCGAAAGGAGAAACCATACACTGCGTTGAAAGTGCAAGAGGAGAACTCTGCTTCCACTTGGTAAGCAACGGTAAAAACACGCCTTACCGGGCGAAAATCAGGGGGCCAACCTTCGACAGCATACTGGTTGCCATGCCGAAAGTTCTAGAAGACGAACACGTAGCAGAAATCCCGGTAATCTACTGGAGCCTTGACAACTGCCCAGCAGACCACGACAGATAGCAAGCGCCCAAAGCTTCCCCCAGAATTTCACTTTTTATTTTTAAAAAGACGGCTACCTTTTCTTTACGGTTAAGCTTCAGCCCTGGTTGCTGTTAACGCCTGTAACTGCTTCTTAAGGATGGCTGTCGCCGTTTCCTAGGTTAGCAGACTGTTAGGTAGCCTCCGTTCACGCTTAGGGTTTGCCCTGTGATGAATTCAGCTTCGTCTGATGCTAGGAACAGGACAGCGTTTGCTATGTCTTTTGGCAGCCCCAGTCTGCCTAAGGGGTATGCTCTGACAAGTCTGTCTCTGCCTATTTTCTCTATGAAGGACTGGGCTCCAGGGGTTTCCACCAGGGAAGGTGCCACGCAGTTCACTCTTATCCCGTATCTTCCCACTTCTTTCGCGAGGGCTTTACTGAACATGTTTACCGCTGCTTTTGCACCTGAATACACGGATAAGGTTGGCTCGCCGATTCTTCCAGCGTCAGAAATAATGTTTATTATGACACCGGATTTGCGTTCAATCATGTGCTCGAGCACAGCACGCGTGCAGTACAGGGTGCCGTAGTAGATTATTTTTATCTGCCTATCCCACTCCTCTTCGCTTTGCTGCATGAAGTATTTGACAGGCCACCAGGCTGCGTTGTTAACCAGCACGTCGATTTTGCCGAAGGCTTCCAAGGCTTTCTGAACCATGCCTTTCACTTCTCCCCCGCTTGAAACGTTGGTTTTCACGGCGATTCCTTTTCCTCCGGCTGCTTCAGCTTCTTGGGCGACTTTTTCAGCCTGGTCTAGGGCGATGTCCGCTATCACCACGCTTGCCTGCTCTCTGGCAAAAGATAAGGCGATTTCCCGTCCTATACCCGAAGCTGCACCCGTAACAATTACAACTTTACCTTTAAATCTCATGGCGTGTTAAAGGTTGTCTGGTAAACTAATAAATTTTTCTCTCTTGAAAGGACGCCAGAAAATTAGGGGTCTAAAGCCTTAGGTGAAGCTTCAAGTTGAAGCTAGGCTTCGACCTTGTCGTGGTAGGAGGAGGTGTAGGCGGGGTCAACGCGGCCCTAACGGCTAAAAAAGCCAGGCCATCCCTTTCCGTGGCGGTTGTTTCCCACAGGCCGCTAACCTACCCTCGACCTGACCTTTCAGCCTTCATCAAGAACCCCTCCAAGTTTAAAGAGGTTAAAGGATACAGGCCTGGAGAGCTGGAAGCTGTTGGAGTGAAAGTTTTCGAGGGCTGCAGGGCGGTATCCGTCAGCTCCGAAGACAGGATGGTGCAGGTTAAAGACGCTTCGACAAGCGAGAAATTCCGTTTAGAATATGATAGAATGGTGATGGCGACTGGAAGCCTTCCCGCTGTCCCACCGGTGGAGGGCTGCAGTCTGCCAGGCGTCTTCACGCTTAAGTGGTACGAGGATGCCCTAGCCATTTCACGCCACATAGTTCCAGGCATGAAAGCCTGTGTTGTAGGAGCGGGAATAATCGGCTTAGAGGCGGCTGAAGCCTTAAAATCCAGAGGGTTAAAGGTGACGGTGGTAGAGGCGTTACCCTTCATTTTAGGAGGCTTCGTCGAGCCGGACCTAGCTGAGAAGGTAGCTCAAAGCATGGCTGTTCACGGAGTATCCCTCGTGAAGGGCAGCCCGATAGAAGGCATCTACGGCAGGGAAAAGGCTGAATATGTCCTGGTTGACAGCGGAAGGCTTCATGTAGACCTGGTTGTGCTGGCTGTAGGCTTAAGGGCGAACACCTCGCTGGCCAGCCAGATGGGTTTAAGCCTTTCCAAGGTTAGAGCTGTTAAAACCGATAGGATGCTGAGGTCCAGCCTTGACGAGGTATACGCGGTGGGGGACAGCGCGGAAACCATCGACTACGTTACCGGTAAGGCTGTGTATCGCCCCCTAGGCAGCATCGCTGCGAAAGCTGCGGAAATAGCAGGCTTAAACGTGGCAGGCGCCAGCGAAACCTACGATGGCTTCATACGTGTTCAATACGATAAGCTGTTCGAACTGTCTCTGGGAAGCCTAGGCTTAACCGTGCGGGAGGCGCAGATGCTGGGGGTTCCCGCTGAGGCTGTAGAAGTCTCCATTAAAAAGCAGGGCTACCAGCCTCCACTTCTCCCAGCGAAATCCACGGTGAAGGCGGTTGTGGAGAAAGGCTCAGACGTGGTAATCGGATGGCAGATGGTAAGCTATAATCACGCTGACGCCTGGCCTTACTGGAGTTCTCAACTGTTTTTAGAGGCAATCCTGGAAAGGCGGAAGCTAAGCCAGCTTCAAGAGGTAAAAGCTGACTGAACGTGGAGAAGCCTAAGCATTATACCCCCGAAATTCTCTTCAGTATTTCGCTGAACTTTTCCGCGGCTTTCACCTGCGTTTTCAGGTGGGCTGTGGTAGCTGGGACGTAGGCTAAGGCTTCCCTGGTGCAGAGTTTAACGCATAGGGGGTCTCCGTCGCAGAGGTCGCACTTTACGATTCTTCCGTCCGCCGTCCATGAGATGGCTCCGAAGGGGCAAACTATAATGCAAGCCTTGCAGCCTATGCATTTTTCCTGGTTAACTATGAGTGCGCCAGTCTCTTCGTGGCGTTCTATCGCCTTAACAGGACATACGCTCTGGCAGGGGGCGTCCTTACACTGCTGGCAGGTAACCGGTATGTAGGCTCCCTTACCTTCAAACCTTACCGCCCGAATCCTCGAATATAGAGGGTTAACCTGAGATTCATGTTTAAGCGAGCAGGCTGCTACGCACAGCTGGCAGCCGGTGCAGCTGGAAGGGTCTACAACCACCATCCTCCCTAAGGTTTCATCCTCACCCAAAAACTTCACCCACCAGAGCCTTTATTCCCTCCTCTGTAAGCCCCAGCCTTCTCAGGGTTTCAGCTTTAGGCACGCCGTTAGAGTCCCAGCCGTGAAGCGTGTAGTAGGCGTCCAGAAGCTTCTCGTATTTTTCACGGTCCATACGTTTGCCTCGGACTATCGGCAGCCCGCTTGGTAGGGGCTCGTCGAAATAGCGTTGAGGAGGGTAGTCATCCTTCCGGGTGAAGCCTTCCCTCAGGTTGAACATTCTTTCAAGCGTGTAAATGCGTTCCCCGCAGGTTTTAAGCTGGTCGCCTGTGACCTCCAAGCCTGTAACATAGTATATGAGTTCGGAGAGCTCCTGGTAGGAGTTGAAGGTGTCCGTGTAGATGCTGTGGGGGGTTATGAAGTGGGAGCAGGCGAACTTGCATAGTCCAAGCGAGTCTATAACAGCGTATTCAAGCTCGTTCCCCCAGACCATTCTCTCCTTTCCCTCATAGGAAGTATAGTCAGAGGTCATAGGCGCCCCGTAAAGCTTCTCCAAGAACTCCTTTGGAAGCCCGAAGAGGTCGATAGCCGGCCTGCTCCTCAGGTGGTCTGCTCCCCTGGTTGAAACGCACACGCCGAGCACGAAGCTTGGTATCGCTCTGTCCTCCGTCTGAAGCCAGCTCATACCTTTCACGTTCATGTTGTAGTAGGCTGTGGCTGAGCCGAGCTTCTCAATCGCCCTTTTAGGCCCTTCGGCTAGGATGGCTCCGAAACCCTTCCGGTAGGCGATTTTCTCTATGAGCTCGTATACGATTTCAGGGCTTCCCCACCGCAGGGTCATGCCGTCCGTAGCCTTCTCGTCTATCAGGCCCTTCTCGAAGATTTCTATGGCCCACGCTATCATGCTTCCGGTTTCCAGCGTGTCAAGTCCAAGCCTGTTAACCAGATGGTTGCAGACGAGCATGCACTCGGTGCTGTTTATCGCCATCATGCTGCCCCAGCAGCCCTGGCTCGTATATTCAGGGCCTTCATCATAGATGAGCCCATACCGGGGGGACTCAACGACGTATCTGTGCCTGCACTGGATGGGGCATCCGTAGCATCCTTCATGGCCTACCGAGTAGGGTCTTACGGCTTCAGCTTCAATGTTATCGCTTGGGAAAAGCTGGTTGGACTGGGAGTTTTTAACCCTCACGATGCCAGCGGTATTAGTGTAGGAGAATATATGCATGGTCCCGTAAACCTGCATAACCGTGAAAAACCTTGTCTTCCTCAAGTTCTCATTAAACCTAATGCATAAGTCTAAAACCTTGTCAGGATAGGCGAACTCTATGTCCCAGCTGCCTCTCACCGTTACGGCTTTAAGGTTTTTACTTCCCATAACGGCGCCCATGCCCGTGCGTCCAGCCGAGCTCTTAACGCCAGTTCTAACGTTCGCATACCGGACGAGGTTTTCTCCGGCAGGACCTATAACTAAGCTCTGGGCTGAGTGGTCTCCCAGCTCATCCTTGATGGCCTCCTGGGCTTCCACCGTGTCTAAACCCCAGAGTTGAGTTGCCCTCCTGAACTCTATGGTTCCATCCGATATCCAGAGGTATGTAGGCTCTTCAGCTCTTCCAACGATTACTATGTGGTCGAAGCCTGCCCTCCTCATTTCAGGTGCAAAATGCCCGCCGCAGTTGGAGCTTCCTATGGCTCCCGTTAGCGGAGACTTGGCGCCTATGTTAACTCTGGCTGAAGGTAGGGGTATCCCAGCCATCAGGCCTATGCTTATCACGAGCACGTTTTCAGGGCTTAAAGGATCCACTTCAGACTTTAAAAGACCGTAGAGTATTAATGCTGAAACTCCCCGGCCTCCGAGCAGCTGTTTCACCCATTCTCTAGGCGTAGTTTTAACGTTAACCTTCTTCTTGGAGAGGTCTATGTAGGCTATTCTGCTTTCTAAAGCAGTAGGCATGGCTACTCACTTTCACGGGGGCTGATGGGAGCGAGTAAGCCCCTAATCATGGGCTGGCTTGGCGAAGGCCAGCATATCCTGTAGCCTATGCCGCATTTTCCGCAGACAGCTTCAGCTGAGTTTTTCTGCACGGGGATCTTGCTAAGGCAGTTAGGGCATCTTACAGTCAGCTGAGAATGGCGGCTCATAGGCAACTCCTAGAAGGTGCTGTTAACCGGCGATTGATACCATTAAACAATAATTGGTAATATAAAATTTTCGTTCTCTTGAAAGGCTGAGCTGTTATGCCATGTTAAATACTAAAACTTTATAATTAAAGTTTTAATCCTATAAGTCTTAATGTTAAATATGTCGTCTATATGCTCATATATAGGGGTATAAGCTGTGGAAGTCAGGAAACTCCAGCAGATTAAGGGTGGAAGCTTCATCATTTCACTGCCTAAACGCTGGGTTGAGAAGAAGAAGCTGAAACGGGGGAAGGGTATAACCATCATAGAAGACGACGATGGCTCCCTAAGGCTCTACCCGCTTGCGAAAGGAGTTGCAGAACCCGCAGAAGTTAAATTAACCCTCGAAGACTTCCCCGACATAAGAGACCTTGAATACTGCATTAAAACCTACTACGTGCAGGGAAGCAGCAAAATCAGCGTAGTCTCAAAGGAAATGATCCCTGCAGACTTCAAGAAGAGACTTAAAATTTTGCGAATGGAGCTTCCAGGCTTAGAGGTTGCGGAGGAAGAGGCAGACAGGATAGACTTCCAGGTGATAGTCGACCTTTCCTCCTTCTCCCTTAAATCTCTGATAGAGAAAACTTCAGCCTTCTCCCTCAACCTCCAGAGGGACGCTATAAAGGCCATCACCGAAAACAATCTCCAGCTTGCGGAAGAGGTTATCGAGAGAAGCCGGGAGGCGCTGAGGCATTACAGGATCACGATAAGGCAGACCACGCTTGCAAGCTTCAACAGGTCGATAGCCAAAAAGGTTGGCGTTAGGGACTCCCGTGAATGCGTTACCTTCGTGCTTATCACCCGAGACCTAAGCAGGCTTATCTACCACTCCTTTTCCATGGCGAGACATTTCCGCGCGCTCAACGGGAAGGAGAAGATAAGCCCTGAAATCGCAGGCGCAATAAAAGAGCTGTCAAGCGTCGTCTACAACATGCAGAAGGACGCCGTCCGCTCTTTCCTAGAGAAAGACGTTAAACTTGCAATATCAGTCATGAACAGGATGAACGATGTTAGAAGCAGAGAAGAGAAGCTGTTAACGGTGATTCTAAAAAAGATTAGGGATGTGGAAACCGCGGTCACGCTAAGCCACATCGTCCGAGACCTCAGAAGAATAGCTGGCTTCTCCGTGGCAATAGCAGACGACGCTATGAACCGGGCTTTAACCCCCTTCAAGCTTTCCGTAACCAGCGATTAACCTAAGAGCGGAAAGGCAGGTGGGCTTTCATCCATCTACTTCATTTCCCCTTCCATTGGGGTTTCCTTTTCTCTATGAAAGCCTTTAAGCCTTCCACGGCATCCTCGGTTTTTATGAGGTATTTGAAGTAGATGCTTTCAACCCCGTCAAGTGCACTCTTGAAGTCTCTGTCTAATCCTTGGTAAACGGCTCTTCTGATGTATTTAAGTACTACAGGGCTTTTCTCTTTGAACTTGTTAATCAGCCTGTCAGCTGCCTCCTCAAGCTTTTCCGCGGGGAAAACCTCGTTCACCAAGCCTATTTCCTTCGCTTTCGACGCTTCCACAACGTCTCCTGTAAATATTATTTCAAAAGCTTTCTTCCTGCCTATTGTTCGGGGCAGAAGCACAGCCGCGATTGTTGGAATGGCTCCCACCTTGACTTCCTGCTGGCCGAACTGGGCGTCCTCGGAAGCCAGAACAAGGTCGCAGGCTGCAGCCAGCTCGCATCCGCCTCCAAAGGCGAACCCTCTTACCACGGCGACGGTAGGCTTGTCTATCTCAGCCATTAAATGGAATATTCTATGGAAGGCCTCAAGTGTCCCCTCGATTTTCTCCGGGAAATGGTCTTTTATGTCTACCCCGGCTGAGAAGGCTTTCTCCCCGGTTCCGCTGATAACTATGACGCATATGCTGTCGTCTCTTCCAGCGTCTTCGAGGGCCTCAGCCATCTCCCTTAGGGTTTCAACGTTTAAAACGTTTAATGGCGGCCTGTTAATCGTTATCCTTGCAACTCCCTCCCTCTTCTCGTAGATGATGTTCTGAAAATTATCTCCCATGGTTTCCCCTCCAACCTTAAGTTTCCCGTGATGAGATACTTTAATTTAATGTTCAGCCGTCCTAGAATGGTTGTGTGTAAAGTTTAATATGCTGCTTATTAAGGTTAAAGTTTTAACATAATAAAATTTATTTTTATATCAATAAAAAAGGTTAAATTAAAATTTTTTTCTTATAGTAATATTGCTGGTTAAAATGAAGTTAGAACCGGAAAAGCTTGTTATAAGGCCGCTTAAAAAGGAGGACCTTGAAGAGATAATAAAAATCGACGAGGAATACACGAGTAAAAGAAGGGAGGAATACTATCAAAGGTTAATGAAGGAAATCTTGGAGCCTGAGTACGCCCTAATCACGTCTTTAGCCGCGGAATACGACGGCAAACTTGTAGGCTTCATCGCGGGAGTAATATTTTCAGGCGAATTTGGAATCCCGGAAAACATAGCCTACCTAACCACGATAGGCGTTGATAAGAGGTTTCTGAAGCATGGAATCGGCAGAGAGCTCTTCAGCCAGTTTGTCACCAATGTTAAGGCTGCTGGAGCCCAGAAGATTTATACAATCGTAGAATGGGCTAACCTAGACTTGCTTAAGTTCTTTAGTAGGGCGGGCTTTAAGCTTTCAAGCACGCTTCTAAACCTAGAGCTTGAGCTGTAGAAGGTATCGCCTTAGAACGGCACCACCTTCCTCCTGTCTTCAACCCGTTTCGCTTTACCCATGAACCTTGTTATCGTTCCGACAGGGACAAGCTTGACTACCGCTGAAATTCCAACTACAGACCTGATTTTCTCTCCAATCTCCTTTTTAAGGTCTTCAAGCTTCGATAGGTCTCCTTTAACCTCGTCGTAAAGCTCCTTAACAGGTTCAACCTCCACGGTCATCACGTCAAGAGTTTTCGGCCTTTCAATCACTATCCGGAAGTGCTGGGAGGCCCCCCTAACAGACAGCAGAGCATGTTCCACAGTTGAAGGCCAGAATTTCACTCCCCTAACCTTAAGCATGTCATCCGACCTTCCGATAACCCTGCCAGCCCTCATAAGTGTGCGCCCGCATTCGCATTCTTCAAAGGTCCACCATGGAACGATGTCTCCAGACCTAAACCTCAAAAGTGGCATCGCCTCTCTGGTTAACGTCGTATACACCAGCTCTCCTTTTTCTCCCTCCGATACAGGCTCTCCGCTTTCAGGGTCTATAACCTCGGTGAGGAAGTGGTCTTCGAAGAAGTGGTCGCCGTTATGCTGGTCGCACTCGTGGGCTACCCCTGGACCTATAATCTCGGACAGCCCGTAAACGTCGAAGGCTTCAAGGTCTAGGAGTTCCTCTATTTTAGCCCTAACCTCCTCGCTCCAAGGTTCAGCTCCGAAGGAGCCGCACTTCCACTTGAGGTCTTTGGTGGGGTCTATCCCCATTTCCTTGGTGTGCTCTCCGAGGTAGAGTGCGTAGGTTGGAGTGCAGGCTATTGCGGTTGTTTTAAGCTCTTTGGCAAGCCTTAGCTGGCGTTCTGTTTCCCCAGCGGACATGGGCAGGGCAATAACCCCTATCTCAAGAGCTCCATAGTGGAATCCAAGTCCCCCCGTGAAAAGCCCGTAGCCGTACGCGATCTGCATGATGTCCCCCTTCTTCAGCCCCATCATGGCGTACACTCTCGCCATGACTTTCGCCCACGCGTTGAAAATGTCGTTTTTAGTGTAGAGGGCTGACGTTGGTGTCCCTGTTGTTCCTGAACTGCAGTGTATCGTTGCAAGGCTTTCCATGTCTGTGGCCAGCATACCGTAAGGCCAGTTTCTTCTCAGGTCGTCCTTGGTGGTGAACGGTATCTTTGAGAGGTCTTCAAGGGTTTTAATGTCGTCCGGTGTCAGCTTAGCCTCCTTAAATCGTTCCCTGTACAAGGGAACCCTCTCATAACAGTATCTCACTATTCTCTTCACTCTTTCCAGCTTCAGCTCTTCCAGCTTCTCTCGGGACATGCTTTCATATTCAGGCTCGTAAATCCAGCTTTTCATTTTTCTTTTCAAGCTCTGGCCTCCACACTATAAAAAATAGTTTAAGGCAAATTTAACATTTAAAATCTTTAAGGCTGAAAAAGGTTAAGGATGTAAAAGAAGACCTACCTTAAACTTTCCAGGAAGGCTTCCACCTGCATTTTCGCTTTTCCAAGAGGAGTAACCCTTGGGTCGCATTGTGGAGCCTCGATTATGAGGCTGGGTATTCCAAGCCTGCTGTAAAGCAGGTCTGCAAGCGGCCTTATAATCATCGAGGTTATCCGGCATCCTGTATTTTCAAAGAGGACTGCACCGTCTATGTCAGCTTTCTTCACGTTTTCCAAGATGTCCTCCATCATCTCGTAGGTGGAATTTGCGAAGTGAAGGGACCGTCTCACCATGCTTTCAAAAGGCTTCTCCGGGTTGACGAGATATACAGAGGTGTTAACGTACAGGTTCACTGGGAAGGTTGCTCCAAGCCTTTCACAGTACTCGTAAAGTGAGAGAGAATGCCAGGGCATAATCCCGAAGGTCAGAAGCCTGCATTTCTCCTCTGGAACCACGCCTTCCCCACGTTTCACCCTGTCCTTAATGATGTTGTAGGCTTTCTCTGCGAACTCGTATGCGTAGCTGCTTCCTAAGACGAAAAAGGCTACGAAGACGAGGTCTCCTAGCTCCCTCTGGCTTCCAGGCGTAGGCTTCGCCATCATCAGACGAGGTATTTCCACGAGCAGCTTTGAGGTTTCCTCGGAAACCCTGAAAACCTCCTTAAATTTAGCTTCATCCATCTTCTCTCCAGTAACCTCCTCCAGAAATCCTACAAGCCCCTTCAGCTTCTCCACGCAGTATTCAAGGTAAAACTCGTCTATTCTTTCAGGTATCTTGGTTAACTCGTCCACTTTCCCCAGCAGGTCCCTGGTCCAGTAGGGATAATTGACAACATACCTTGGAACCCTGTAAATCTTGGAGAAAACTTCCGCCATTTCATGGTGGGCGACGCATAGGGCTCGAGTGTCCACGATGAAGTCAGGCTTCGGCATGGTAGGCTGCGTTGCCTTTTCAGGCTCTATGATGGAGCCTAGGGTTGTCTTGAAATAGTCGCAGATGAAATGTCCGTAGCCTACACTCATGGAAGTATCTATTAAATCCATTGAAGAGCCTCTAGCCGCACAGTAGGCGGGGTACTGCTCAGGAAACGCGGAGACAACATCGAAAACGTAGATTAACTCTGACGGGTGGAACGAAAAGAACCATCCTGTAGGCCTGCCCCTTTTAAGCAGGTCATTCTGGCGTGCAAGATGCTTCCTGAATAATTCTCGGTATAACGTTTTATACCCCAGCGGCTTCCAGTCTTGAAACTTCATTTCCAGTCACCTAGCATGGGCTTCGATGAACGCTTCAATTCTCGTCGCATACTGTTCCACGGATACAGGGATGTCCATGTCGAGAACCAGCACTGGAAGGCTATGGAGCGCTTCGATTATCAGAGGGTATTGGTGACCGCAGATTTCACATCCCCTATCTCTTAGAATGATTACTGCTTTGGCCCTACTTTTTTTAATTCTCTCCTTTATGAAGGCTATTCTGTCTTCGATGGAAAGGCTGTCAGGGTGAGAGGAGAGAATACATGACGAGCAGCCCAGAGATCTCTCTGCAAGGCTTCTAAGTGGGTTTTTACCTTCATCGACAAACCCAGCGAAGTAGCCTGTTGCCGTGCACAGGTCGTCTGAAACTATCACGGCTCCCATCGACTCTATCAGGCTTAAAATTTCCAAGTCGTAATAGTCGGTTCCTGAAACATGCACCCTAAGCACATAATCTTTAATGCCCTCCGAATCCTTGATGTGTTCAAGCTTTTCTTCCAGCATTTTGTTGAAGTCGTCCTTCAGCATGCAGGTGCTGCCCAGCATGATCTTCATCCAGTCTACACCGCTGAGCTTGGGTGCATCGTCAGACCTTAAATCGCATAGTTCCTCGCACAGCCTGCGGAATCTATTGTACACCCTCACGGAGCTTCTAAGTTTTTCCTCGTCGAACTCTACTGATAAATACTGAGAGAGCTTAACGGCAAACCTTTCAAGTTCTCCAGCGAAGAAATCCAGCGACAGTTCGTCTCTAACGTAGGGGGTCTGAATCAGGTAGGAAAAGCCGTGCTTAACGTAAAAGGTGTAGGCTGAATACAAATGCATTTTTGTGTCATCCGTTGTCATCCCAACTATCCCGTCAAGCTGGCTGAACTCTCCCTTCAATCCGTCCTCCAGGATTCTCCTAGCATAATAGCAAATCCAGCTTGGAAGCTTTGAGCGTGCGTTCTCCGTTGTCTGGGAGATGCCTAAAAGCCTTACAGGAACCGCTCCAAGCGAGTGTATAATCTCCTCAGGCACGTTATTGCACAGTGTACCTATAATCTTTCTGCCAGCTTCCTTATATTCGCCTATCTTAGATTTTGAACGGAAAAACTGGTAGAAATCGTCCAGCATGCCATCCCTCTTTCCCAGTTATCTACCGTTAAGCTTCCCTGCGGCAGAAGGCTGAACGCCTTTTACCTGAATTCTATTCCTAACTCTTTTTTGAGTTTTTCCCTCAAGCGTCTGCGTATAATCTTTCCTACAGCAGTACGCGGATACTCGTCTGCTTTAATGAAGACGATTTTCTTCGGAATCATGTAGCCTGATATTTTCCCCCTGCACCACTGCTTGATTTCCTCCTCGGTAAGGGTCTCCCCGGCTTTCGGCGTGATAACAGCGGTTACTGCTTCACCCCATTTCGGGTCTGGAAGCCCGACGACTGAAACTATGTCGACCTTCGGATGTCTCGCTATGCAGTCTTCAATCTCGGTTGGATACACGTGTTCTCCGCCGCTCATAATCATGTCGTCCTTCCTGTCGACGAAGTAGTAGTATCCCTCCTCGTCTTGCCTCAGCAGGTCTCCGGTGGCAAACCAGTTCTTTCCAAAGCTGAACGCCTTCTCCGTTCTTTCAGGAAGCTTCCAGTACTCGTCGAACATCATGGGGCTCCTGCAGATAAGCTCTCCCACTTCCCCAGGCGGCACATCCCGTCCCTGCTCGTCTACAAGCCTCACCTCCACGGATGTTACTTCACGCCCGCAGGAGCCAGCCTTTCTCAACTGGTCTTCGGGGAGAAGCAGCAGTGTTATGCCTGCCTCCGTTGTCCCGTAGGCTTCGTACAGCTTAACCCCTGGGAAGATTTCCATGATTTTCCTTTTTATCTCTCCCAGCACGGGGGCTGAAGATACAAGCAGCTGCTTTATGGAGCTTAAATCATATTTCCTTCTGGTTTCCTCCGGAACGTTAACCATGAGGTAGTAGTGTGTCGGTATCAGAGAGGTGAAGTTAAACTTCTCCCTGTCTACCAGCTCAAAGAATTCCACAGGGTCAAACCTGAAGTCTCGGCCCACGTAAAGGGAAGCCCCTATGTACAGCCATAAAGGCCCGTAGTACTGTGAATTCACGTGGAATAACGGCATAATTATCGCGCCATACCAGTCTTTGTTCCACCCGTGCATCTGCGGGACGATTGTGTAAAATGTGGCATAGCTCTCGTTAGACCTCACGACGCCTTTAGGTGCACCTGTAATCCCGGACGTGTAAGGCTGAATCCACGCGTCTTTAGAGTCAACTTCCATGCTGGGCCAGTCGTCCGACGCCTCGCTGAGGAATTCCTCGTAGTTAACGTAGCCCTCAGACGGGGTTTCCCCTATCGATACGTACTTTTCAACTTTCTTAAGCTTCGGGCGGATTGAGTTTATCAGGTCAAGGAATTTATCAAAGACGAATACTGCTTTCGTGTCGGCGTTGTCGATTACGTAGTATGCTTCTGGCGGCGCGAAACGCCAGCTTACCGGAGCCACCACCACGCTTATCTTCGAGCATGCCGCCAGGATTTCGATGAACTCGGCGCAGTTATAGGAGAATAAGGATATTCTGTCTCCCTTCTTTAATCCCAGGCTGAGTAAAGCGTTCGCCAGCTTGTTCGTCCTTAAATGTAGTTCCCTGTAAGTGTACTTTTTACCGCGCCAGTCCTTTAACGCTATTTTCTCCGGCTGGTTTTTCGCGTGTATTTTTATGGCTTCTCCTAAGGTCAGCCAGCGAATCCTCCACCCCAATTCTGTCACCTATATGTCACCTATAAATTAGATGGGCCGGCTTTACCACCGCCCCATATATCTTTCACCTATAACTTACTTTTAAGTTTGACGTGCCGGAGGAAAACCGTAGGCTTGACAGTATGGTCTAACGGCTAAGGGCCTGCATGGCTAAACATTTTAAAGGGGGTTTAAGGAAGGATTACGGTGGCACCTTCTTTCCAGGGTTCAGAATGTTGTTGGGGTCGAAAACCCTTTTTATCTGCTTCATGAGGTTTATCTCCTTTCTGCTCAGGCACAGGGGGAGGCTTTCAAGTCTAACTCCTCCTATACCATGTTCAGCCGATATGGTTCCGCCCAGCTCCAAGGCTGCCCTGTAGATTTCATGCCTGATCTCCGCGATTTCCTCCAGGCTTATTCCTTCCTCCTCCATTATGCAGACATGCATGTTTCCGTCTCCTGCATGTCCGGCTACGACGAAGTAGGTGTTAAATTTCTCAGCTATCTCGTTCACTTTGTCTATGAATTCTCCTATGCTTGCCGGAGGCACCACCGTGTCCAAGCCGTCCACCATTTTCTCAGTCTCCAAGACTGGAAGTGCAGCGCTTCTTATCCTGAGGATTTTCTCCTGTTCATGTTTGGGCTCGGCGAAGAGGATTTCAAGGGAGCCGCTCTGCTGGCATACCTCAGCTATCTTCTGGCTTTCATATAGTATCTGGTCTCTGTTCTCCCCTACGATGACTATGAGGAGGTAGCAGCTTCCCTCCTTGACAGGCCATTCCTCGCCTATGTGCTTCGCTGCTTTCTCCATTAGGTCTCGCTCGACGTATTCTATGGCCAGCGGTATAATGCCGCTCTGCAGTATTTTCGGAACAGAGTTCACGGCTGTGCTTCTGTCGTCGTAGGGGACGATTAGGGTTGCTGAAGCTCCAGGCTTAGGATGTAGCTTTAAAATGACCTTCGTTATTATGGCAAGGGTTCCCTCGCTTCCAATGATTAGGTCCATAAGGTCGTAGCCTGTGTTGTTTTTCTGAAGTTTTCCGCCCAGTTTAAGGATTTCTCCTGTTGGAAGAACAACCTCTAACCCTTTCACATAGTTTCTCATAACCCCGTATTTGACGGCTCTAACTCCTCCAGCGTTTGTGGCGACGAGCCCCCCTGTATGGGCGGTTTCATCGCCTGGATGTAAGGGGAAAAACAGGCCGGCTTCATCAGCAGCCTTTATCAGCTCTTCCAAGGTAACTCCAGCTTCAACAACAGCCATCAGGTTCTCCCTGTCTACTTCTATCCCCTTCATTCTTTCCGTCGTTAAAACTATGCCTTTCCGTGTTGGTACTGCTCCTCCAACCAGCCCGGTTCCGCCTCCCCTCGGGAAAACAGGGATGCCGCGTTCGTTGGCAAACTTGAGGATTCTGCTTACTTCCTCCGCGTTGGAGGGTTTAACCACAACGATGTCGGCGACGGGTTTAAGTCTGAGCTTGGGGTAGGTTTCGTCTTTCAGGTAGTCTTCCAGCTTTTCTCTTTCGTAAATCGTGTTTTTCTCGCCTACGATGGCTTCTAGAGCCTCAGCGACTTCTTCTATTTTAAATTCTCCCAAGCCCCAGCCACCTGCTAGCTTATCATGGCTGAAAGATATAAAATAATTTCCTGTGCTGTTTATTTAGCCGCATAGATTTTCATCTACTGTCAAACATTGCTTCGCTAATTGAAAGAGGCGTCTACCGTTTGTTAAAATGGGGGCTTCCAAGAAAAGGTAAAATTCCACGCGGATTTTAATAGCTTTGGTGGTCGAATGTATTTTGCAGGGGTAGACATCGGCTCGCTGACAACCAAAGTTTGCATAATCGACTTCGAAGGTAAGCCTGTAGCCTACGTCATTAGGAAGACCACCGCCAAGATAAAGGAAGCAAGCGAGGACGCGTTTAAAGAATGCCTTCGGAAAGCAGGGTTGAAGCCTTCAGACATACGCTACATCGTGGCAACAGGGTACGGGAGAAACCTAGCAGTCTCAACCTTCGCAAACGAGAAAATCACCGAAATCACATGCCATTCGAGGGGAGCTAAATTTCTCTTCCCCAAATGCCATACGGTAATCGACGTTGGAGGACAGGACTCAAAGGTTATGAGGCTTAACGATGACGGCAGGGTTTTAAAGTTCACCATGAACGATAAGTGTGCCGCTGGAACTGGAAGGTTTCTAGAGGTCATGGCGGACGCTCTAGAAATCAGACTGGAAGAAATGGGTGGGCTGTCCCTTAAATCGAAAAGCAGAATTCAGATAACCAGCACATGCACGGTCTTCGCGGAATCCGAAGTAATATCGCTGATAGCCTCAGGAGGAAACCCCGTTGACATCGTCGCAGGCCTCCACGAGGCCATCGCGAAAAGGATTAGCGGCTTGGTGAAGCAGGTTGGAGCTGAAAAGGATATAGTGATGACAGGCGGGGTTGCGAAAAACATAGGCGTTGTGAAAGCCCTAGAAAGGGAAATTAAACATAGAATACGCGTTCCCTCCGAGCCTCAAATCGTGGGGGCTATAGGCGCAGCATTGATGGCAAGGGAGAAGGCTTCCGACAGCGGTAGGCCCCCTAAAAAGAGGAGGTAAACATCCGGTTTTCCACACGAGTTATTCGCCTTTCACCAGCAGGGAGAGTATGCCTCCTGCAATCGAAGCTACACCCGCAAGGGTGAGGGAGGTCACGAAGCTTCCTGTTAAGTCTGCTAGGTACCCTCCCACGCTCGGCCCTACCATTTGGCCTACGCCGAAGAACACCGTTACGAAGCCTATTGCTGCGGAGGCGGATTTGGCTCCAACCAGGTCCCCGCAGAACGCCTGAACAATGGTAGGTATGCTGAAAATTGTTATTCCTGCAACGATGGAAGCAGCGGCCAGCCCTGCTATGCCCCTGGAAAAGCCGAAGGCTATGAAAGATATTCCAAGCAGGGTGTAAACAATCGCAAGCCCGTAGTTCCGGCCAATCCTGTCTGAGACTGTTCCCCAGAGAGGCCCGCTGAACATCGACAGCACTCCAACCATGGACCAGAAGCCTCCGGCAAGCTCAATGCCGTATCCCTGCAAAACCATGTGGGAAGAGTAGAAGGTTGCGAAAATTATGTAGGAGAAGCCGAAGAGGGTGTAAACCATTCCAAGCCTGAGCAGGGTTTTTGTCCTGTAAACCATGCCTATGCTTACCTCCCTTTGGTCTTCTCCAACAGCTATAGGCTTAAGCCCCAACTCCTCCGGTCTGTCCTTTACAAGCATGTAGCTGACGGCGGCGATGACTATGCCTGCAGCCCCGAGGAGGGACCATCCAACCCTCCATCCATCCTGAAAGTTTAAAACCACCACGGGGATGACTATGCCCACAATAATTATTCCCACGCTTGACCCCGCATTCATCATACCCGTCGCCAAGCCTCTTCTCGCCTTACCAAACCATGACGAAACAAGCCCTAGGAACGACACGTTCACCCCCGCCGACCCTACCCCGGTGAGAAATCTTGCTATGAGCGCGTCCTCGAAGGACCTGACAAGCCCTGTTAAAATCATCGTCACCCCGATTAACAGCAGCGAGTAAACGGCAACTTTCCTTCCTCCATACCTTGATGCCAGGTAGCCCCCAAGCAGGGAGAAGGAAACATACCCCATGAAGTTGGCGGATGCTATCAGCCCCATATGCGTATAGGACAGCCCTAACCCTTCACGCATAGGCTCCAGAATAGGAGTGTAACCGAAGCGGGCGAAGCCTAAACCTACAAGGATACCCAGCATCCCGGCGGCAGCGATAACCCATGAATAATGAATCCTAGCCATTTACGCCATTATCCTCTAGCATATAAAATTTAAAATCTTCCAGCCGTCCCTCAAGGTTTCACCTTTCCGCCTTCGGCTTGATAGCCTCCCTCGGACATATCTGAGCGCAGACCCCGCAGCCTGCACATAGGGCTTCATCTATCCAAACTTTTTTACCGTCGTAGACTATAGCTGGACAGGTGAAGGATGAAACGCACTCCAAGCAGAGGTCGCAGTTGTCTTCAACCTTGAAGGGCACGATTTTAACTCCTTTCCTCCTCCTTTCCCTGTTCCAGAGTACGGCGCACAGTCTCCTCGCCACGATAACTGAGACGGTCTCGTGTTCTAATGCTCTTCTCAGGGTGTCCTCCATCTTTCTGATGTTATACGGGTTCACAACCTCCACGAACTCTATGCCGCAGCCTCTCGCAACATCTTCTATCTTAACTGGCTTCGACTGTTCACCGCAGCCTCTGACAGGCAGCCCGGGGTGAGGCTGAAATCCTGTCATCGCCGTTCCAGAGTTATCCAAGATTACGAACACAAACCTGTGCTTGTTGTAGACAGCGTTAATCATGGCTGGAACGGTTGCGTGGAAGAAGGTGGAGTCCCCTACCGTAGTGATAATCTTGTTTTTCAAAACCTCGCTCAGCCCGTTGGAAACTCCTACCCCTGCCCCCATGCAGATGGTTATCTCAACGGTTTCAAAGGGCTTGCTTACACCCAGCGTATAACAGCCTATATCGCTTGGTAAGGCTGCTCCCCCAACCTCCTTGGACACCTTCTTAATCGCGTAGTAGGTGGCAGCGTGAGGACAGCCGGGGCAGAAAACTGGAGGGCGGGGAGGCGCTATCGAAGAAACGGTGTTCGCCTTCTCAAGAAGCTCGTCGTAGCTTCCCACGCTTCTACCCAGCATTTCCGCTAAGCCTCTTTCAACTATGGAAATACTGTACTCGTAGCTCTCCGGGAAGCAGCCGTTCTCCTTCCCGTAAACCTTCACACCGTAGTCTTTAGCTATAGCCTTCACGTGAAGTTCTACAAAAGGGTCGAGTTCTTCTACAATGACAACCTTGTCGAGTGAGCCTATAAAGTTCTCTATAAGCCTCTCCGGAAGCGGATACTGGGTTAAAAGCTTCAAAACCGGCAGGTCCACTCCAAGTCTTCTTAAAGCTTCCTTGGCGTAAGTATAACTTATACCGCAGGCGATTACGCCTTCTCTTCCTTCTCCCCCTTCAACCCTGTTTATTTCTACACCGTCAAAACGCTTGCGAACTCTCTCGATTTTTTCCAGTAGCACTTTTTTCCTTTTTATGGCGTTCGCAGGCACGAGAACGTCGGATAGCGGGCTTCTCTTCCATTCAACTCTTTCAAGCTTCTTTTCAGGAAGCCTGCCAAGCTTAACAACCCCGCTTGTATGGCTGAGCCTGGTGTAGCTTCTAAACATTATGGGAAGCTGGAACTCTTCGGAAAGCTCGAAGGCAAGCTTCACTAGGTCCTTAGCCTCCTGAACGTTCGACGCCTCTATTACTGGAACCCTAGCCGCTCTTCCATACCATCTGTTGTCCTGCTCGTTCTGGCTGCTGTGCAGGGACGGGTCGTCGGCGCTGACCACGACGAAGCCTCCTCTCGCCCCAACGTATGCGAAGCTGAAGAGGGTGTCCGATGCGACGTTAACGCCGACATGCTTCATCCCGCACATGCCCCGCTTCCCAGCGAGGGACGCTCCAGCCGCAACTTCGAAGGCTACCTTCTCGTTGATGGAATACTCCATGTAAAACTCTGTTCTGCCCTTCAGCAGTCTGCAGGCTTCGGAGAGGGTGTCAGCGATTTCAGATGACGGTGTTCCAGGATAGGCGGCGTAAACGTCTATGCCAGCTTCCAAGGCTCCTCTAGCTATAGCCTCGTTTCCCAGGAGAAGCACGTTTTCGTCTTCAATGTCTTTAACTACGTCTTTAATCATGTCTAGCCCCTACATACTACTGGACATTAAAAGGTATTTTTAGGTATAGTCAGCCTGAGAAAATTTTGAGTACGTCACGTTTTGCCAGCGGCTTTTAATTAACTTTAACAAGGTTTAAATATTCTTTTCATATAACGGTGAAAGCGATGACGCAGCTTAACGTTCTCTTAGTTGGCGTAGGCGGCCAGGGGATACTTACAACTTCTGCCATACTGGGAAGGGCAGCCCTCAAAGCGGGAGTGAACGTTATAACGGCTGAAACCCATGGCATGGCTCAGAGGGGTGGAAGCGTTGAAGTTCACGTCAGATTTGGAGAGGTCTATGCCCCCCTAATCCCGCTTGGAGGCGCTGACGTAGTGGTTTCCCTTGAACCAGTGGAGGCTGTCAGGTATGCACGGTACCTCAACCGGAACACGCTTGTCATCTTGAACGATAGAAGCGTGATACCTCCCATAGTTTCATCAGGCCTGGCGAAGTATCCTGAAATAGGCGAAATCGTGGAAAACCTGAAAAAGATTACTGGGAACGTGAGGGTGGTTGAAGCGTCTAAGATTGCGGAGGAGGTTACAGGAGGAATCCAGGCAACCAACGTGGTAATCATAGGCATGCTCACCAGGCTTGTGAAGCTGCCCTTCAGCTACGACGCGGTTGAAGAAGCGGTGAAGGAGGTTTTACCGGAAAAACTGCACCCAATAAATCTTAAAGCCCTGAAAGCCGGATACGAGAGTGTAGTAGAATAAGAAGGGTGCAGAATTCTTCCTTTCCGGCTTATGTAATTCTGGGTTGGGGGTGAAATGGTATGGTGGAAATAAAAACGATCTGCGTTCTAGGCGCTGGCGTTATGGGCCATGCGATAGCTGAGCTTGCCGCCCTTTCAGGCTTTAACGTTAAAATGAGAGATATCAGCGAGGAAATAGTTCAGAAAGGCTACGAGAGGATTAAGGCAAGCCTTGAAAGGGACGCTGAAAAAGGCAGGCTGAAAGAAAGCGTGGAGGCTGTTCTGAGAAGAATCACCCCTGTTGTCGAGCTGGAAGAAGCCGTGAAGGAAGCCGACATGATAATAGAAGCCATCCCGGAAGTGCTCGACCTTAAGGGAAAAGTTTTCCGGGAATGCGAGCAATACTGTCCTGAACGCACCATCTTCGCGACTAACACTTCCTCCCTAAGCATTTCAAAGCTTGCAGAATATACAGGCAGACCTGACAGGGTGGCAGGCTTACACTTCTTTAACCCCCCAAAAATAATGAGGCTTGTTGAAATAGTTTGGGGGGAAAAGACAAGCAGGGAAACCGTGAGAGCCGTTGAGGAAGCCTCCAAAAGGATGAGGCGGGTAATCATACACGTGCGGAAGGATGTCCCAGGCTTCGTAGTCAACAGAATCTTCGTCACAATGGCCAACGAGGCAGCCTGGGCCCTGGAAAAAGGTGAAGGAACCGTCCTAGAAATCGACTCTGCAATCAAGTATAAGATGGGGCTTCCCATGGGGCTCTTCGAATTACACGACCTCCTCAGAGGAGGATGCATAGACCTCACCTACCACATCCTAGAATACTTCAGGGAAACGCTGGGTGAAACCTACAGGCCGGCGCCCCCCTTCGAAAGGCTGGTTAAGGCTGGGTATCTCGGAAGGAAAAGCGGTAAAGGCTTCTACGACTGGTCGGAGGGAAAGAGAAACGAGGTTCCCCTAAGGGCTGGAAGCAGGTTCGATATTTTACGGTTCATCGCGCCAGCGGTAAACGAGGCAGCATGGCTTATTGAAAGAGAAGTGGCAACCCGCGAGGAAATAGACAGGGGAGTAATCTACGGGCTGAACTATCCGAGAGCCCTGCTGAGAATCGCCGACGACGTGGGAATAGACGCCGTGGTAGGCAAGCTGAAGGAGCTCTACGAATCCTACAAGGAGGAAAGGTATAAGCCTAACCCCGTCCTGCTGAGAATGGTTGAGGAAGGCAGGCTGGGCAGAAAAACCAAGGAAGGCTTCTACAAGTATCTCCCCGGCCTCTACGAGTTTGTAAAGCTGAAAATCGACAGGGAAAACAAGATTGCAACCCTGATGTTAAGCAGGCCGCAGAGGGCGAACGCTCTGAACCTCACCTTCCTAGATGAAATATGCGATGCTGTGGCTGTGCTCGAAAAAGACCGCGATGTCAGATGCATAATCATAACAGGTGAAGGAAGAAACTTCTGTGCCGGAGCAGACCTAGCAGCCTTCGCTGAAGGAAGAGCCGAAGCGGTAATGGAATTCAGCGAGAAAGGCCATGCCACCTTCACGAAAATAGAGTCCCTGTCCAAGCCTGTTATCGCCGCCATCAACGGGCCGGCCTTAGGAGGAGGGCTTGAGCTGGCTCTCGCCTGCGACCTAAGGGTTATGAGTAAAAAAGCCTTCGTCGCCCTGCCTGAATTAAACTTGGGGTTGTTTCCGGGGTGGGGTGGAACCCAAAGGCTTGCCAGCCTCATAGGCCTCTCCAGGGCTAAGCAGATGGTGTTCATGAGGGAAAACGTGGATGCGGAAACCGCCTTCAAATACGGGATTGCAAACTATCTGGTTGAGCCTGAGAAATTCGACGAGTTCGTATATGAAATCGCCAGGAAAATCGCGGAGGGTCCTCCCATCGCCTATAAGCTGGTGAAAAAGGTGATGTGTCATGGAAACCAGCCTAGCCTGAGGGCGGGGCTGTACATGGAGGCAGCCTCCAGCGGCGACGTGGCTGTAACCGAGGACATCGCAGAAGGCGTAACAGCCTTCATGTACAGGAGAAAACCGGAATTCAAGGGGAAGTAAGCTAAATTCGAACTGCCAGGGGAAAACCTTGTCTTTAAGCGTGTGAAGTTTAATCTTAAGTAATCTGTATCGTTAAATGGTTATTGTGAGAGGGTGTTAAAAATGCCTGGTGTTAAAGATAAAGTTGCCATAATAGGCATGGGATGCACCAAGTTTGACGAGCACTGGGATAAGGACATCAAGGACCTCGTAGTAGAAGCATGCTACGAAGCCTTCGAAGACGCAGGCGTGGAGTCCAAGGACATTCAAGCCGCCTGGTGGTCAAGCGTTATGGGCGGCTACCTGGGGCGTAGCCTAGCATACCCCCTGAAGCTGGACTTCATACCGATTACAAGGGTGGAAAACCGGTGTGCTGGAGGTCATGATGCCTTCATCAATGCCTGCTACGCGGTTGCCTGCGGCGCCTACGACATCGTCCTAGTGTGCGGTGCAGAGAAACTGAAAGATGTGGGGCTGGCTATTCCAGGAGTAATCGACCCTCTTGAACCCTACACCAGCAGGGTGAAGCCGTCTTTCCCGCCTCCCGCCGCCTACGCTCAGCTTGCCGTACGGTACTTCCACCATTACGGCATAAGCATCGAAGAAGGGAAGAAAGCCCTTGCCAAAATAGCGGTGAAGAACCACTATAATGGTTCTCTGAATCCTAAAGCACAGTTTCAGCGTAAAATCACATTGGAAGACGCCTTGAACGCGCCTATGATAGCGTACCCGCTGGGGCTCTACGACTGCTGCGGAATAACCGACGGGGCGGCGGCAGCAATCATCGTCCACGCTGACCTAGCTAAAAACTACCGGGACGATTACGTGCTGGTGAAAGGCGTTGGGATGAGCTGCGGATGGTATCAGGCTGAGCTCCTAGACGACTGGAGCCTAACGTACATCGAGGAAAACGTCAGAGCCTCCAAGGAAGCCTACGCGGAGGCAGGCATTGAAAACCCACGTAAAGACTTAGACCTGGCGGTAGTCCACGACTGCTTCACCATCACAGAGCTTGTAATCTACGAGGACTTCGGCTTCAGCCCTAGGGGAAAAGCCAAAGAGGACGTAGACGCTGGAACCTTCGAGCTGAAAGGCGAGTTGCCCGTTAACACGGATGGAGGCCTTAAATGCTTCGGCCATCCCATAGGAGCAAGCGGACTCAGAATGATATACGAGGTCTACAAGCAACTTCAAGGCAAAGCCGGCCAGCGGCAGGTGGAAATAAGAAGCCAGAAAGGCCTTACGCATACACTTGGAGGAACCCCGGTTGACTCCAACACCTCCGCCATCGCCATACTCGGCCTGAGGGGGACCTAAAATGGTTGGAATAGTCTCATATGGAGCCTACATTCCAAAGTGGAGGCTAAGTCTTGAAACTGTTTCCAAGCGCCTCCGCGGTGAAAAAGCCGTCGCCGGCAAGGATGAAGACAGCTTGACGATGGCCGTTGCCGCAGCCATAGACTGCCTGGGCGAAATCAGCCCGAACAATGTTGACGGAGTATTCTTCGCGTCAACTACCTCCCCCTTCAAAGAGAAAAGCGTGTCTGCGACGATAGCCGCTGTCCTCGACCTTCGACGCGACATCCTCACAGCAGACTTCGCCAACTCGCTTAAAGCAGGAACCACCGCTCTAAAGGCT
>QMXU01000001.1 GCA_003662305.1 Candidatus Hecatellales archaeon | reverse complement strand
GGCTCTGGGAGAAAAATTCGGCTCAGAGCTGGAGCGGAACCTGGCTGAAAACCTTTACGGTGAAGCTAGAAAGGTAGCGTTAATTCTTCTGAACGGAGTTGAAGTCAGCGCCCTTCGCAGCCTAGAAACGCCGGTGAACGAAGGAGACAAAATAACTTTTATACCCATTGGCAGCGGAGGCTAGAAGCCTAAGCCTGAAACCGTAACCTTCTCCGAGGACGTGCCCGCGAAGATGCCTGCTTCGCTGCAGTCGAAAAGTATTCCTTCCCCGGTAGCCGAGAGCTCGCTTAGGATTCTTGTTTTCAGCTTTTTGAAGGCTTGATGTCCGACGGTGACTATTACGCAGTCAGCTTTCGGCAGGGCTTCCCAGAGGACAGCTGGCTCGTAGCCCAGACTCCTAATCTCGTCCAGCGGGTATAGGGGGTCCCATGCCTTAACCTTTGCACCCTTACGTTTCAGGGCTGCCGCCAGAAGCCTTGCAGGGGAGGCTCTGTCCTCTTTAACGTCAGCCCTCGAGGAAACGCCGAGCAGGATTATTCTTGCACCCGACAGAGGCTTACCCTTCTCCTTCATAAGCCTTGAAATGTTTTTAACCACGTAGCCAAGGGTTTCCTCGTTAACTCTTCGGGCGGCCTTGACAAGTTTAGCCTCAACCCTAAGCCTTTCACCTTCACCTGCCAGAAGCTTCGAGGCTAAAGCCGGCTTCTCACCGCAGGCTATTCCGGGCTGAAGGTTTAAAGTTGAAAGCTTGCTCAGCGCCCTGGCAGCCTCCCTGAAGCTTACCTTGGCTTTACTGCAGAAGCGGACGAACTCGTTGGCAAGCGCTAGGTTTACGTCCTGGGAGATTTCCTGGAACAAGCCTGCGGCTTCAGCAGCCCTAATACTGTTAACCTTGAAAATTTCTCCTCCGGCAAAGAATCTGAATAAGATTTCAGCTTTCTCGAAGCTTCTCCTATCAAGCCCCGCTAGGAGCAGGGGTTTACCTGTCAGGTCTGCAACGACGCTTCCAGCTGAAGCCTTGATAGGGCTGTAGGCTAAGCCGAAGTCTTCTCCAGCCTTAAGCCCTGAACGCTCTTCGAGAAGCGGTTTAGCAAGTTCCTCCGTTATCCCCGGGGTAAGGGTTCCGGTGAAAACTATGAGGCTTCCATGGTTAACTCCTAACCCGGCTTCAGAGCAGAATTTCTCGATGGCAGCGTAGTCGAGGCTTCCAGCCGAAGACACCCTAGCTGAAACCGTTGAAACTATTATCCGGCTTTCAGAGGCTGCCTTTTTAAGGCTTAAAGGGTTAGACAGCTTTTTCCTTGCAAGGGCTTTACGTAGAAGCTTCTCCAAGCCTGGCTCCTGATAGGGGGTTTCACCGGAGGCTACGAGGCTTCCCAACTTCGGGTTAGGGTCTAAGGCTAAAACGTTTACGCCAGCGTCAGCGAGAAGGCAGGCGACTGTTAAGCCTACCCTCCCAAGACCCCAAAGGCAGACCTTAACCTCTCCCTTCCTAAGCTTACCTTCAGCCTCCCTAAGGCTTAAACGTATAAAATTCATATTTTAGCTGCCTCGGCCCCCAGAGGAATTCAGCAAACCATCCTCTAGCCGAATCCAGTATTAGAAGTTTTTCAAAGCAAAGATGTTAAACGATTCTCTTGGGGCCGAGAGCCGGCTTATTGACCTCCTTCCTAGGGCAGACGTAAACCTTCCTTGAAATCTTAACCTTAGGGGCGATTATAGACAGGTCGCCCACAACGCTTCCACCCGTGATTTTAGCCTCCCTCCCAACGAAGACTTCTTCGCCCAGGATGGAGCCCTTAACAAGGCAGCCGTCCTCCATTTCAACCCCGTCGAAAACCACCGAATTCGATATCTGACAGTTCTCTCCAACCTTCACGTTGCGGCCTAAAATGGCGTTGGGGCCTATCCTAGAGCCTGAGCCCAGCCTAACCCCGTCTCCGAGAATAACAGGAGGAACAAGCTTAACCGTCGAGTTGTATTCGGCTGAGCCTTCAATTCTAGGCTTCTCGCCAGCCAGGGCTTCAGCCACCTTAAAGTTCACCTTCAAGTAGTCTTCAAACTTTCCTACGTCCCCCCATTCACCCTTATGCTGAAAGCCGTAGAGGCGGTTTTCACTGGCAAGCCTTGGGAAGACCTCTAGCTCCATGGAGGTTCGCCTAGGCTCGATATAGCTGAAAATCTGGCTGGTGGAGGCGTAGATGCCAGCGTTTATAAGCCTGCTTTTAACCTTCCCCGAAGGCTTCTCGTGGAAGGCTGCAATTCTGCCGTCCGGTTTAAGCTCTACAACCCCGAAGCGGCTTACGTCTTTAACCTCGTAGAGGGTTATGGTTGTCACCGCCCCCCTACCAACGTTCCGCTTGTGGGCGGCTTCGAGAACTGAGAATTCTAGGTCGCACCATATGTCCCCGTTCATTATCAGCAGGGTTTCATCTTCCTCCAGTTTTATGAGCTTCTGGGAGAGCTTTATAGGTCCTCCGGTGCCCATGGCTTTAGGTTCAAGCGAGTATTTCACTTTGATCCCGTATCTCTCCCTTCCGAAGTATCTGCGCAGGCTTTCAGCCATGTAGTTTACGGCTAAAACAACCTCGCTTACTCCAGCCCATGAAAGCCTTTCAAAGGTCCAGTCTAGAAGAGCCCTGTTAGCTATGGGCATCAGAAGTTTAGGTCTGGTGCAGGTTAGAGGCCTAAGCCTCGTGCCAGGTCCTCCAGCCAAAATAATAGCCTTCAAACTTTTCATCCCCCCTCCTTAACCGTAAGGCTTAAGATACTGGCCTACATTCCTCCAGTCGAAAAACTCGCTTTCAAGCATGTTCAAGGCGAAATCCATAATGGTCCTCCTAACCTTCCCAGGCAAAGTCGGATACCATACGGGGCTTGCCAGAACCAGGCATCTCCAAGCGTAGAAAGGCTGGCAAACCCTTAAAATCTCCTCGTCTCCTGAAGCCTCCAAATAGGTTTCCACGAAGGCTTCGAAGAGGGTTTTGAAGGGCTCCCTCCATCCTCCAGAGGCCTGGAGCGCGTAGAAAATGTAGTTTACGCTCATGCAGGAGAAGTCGTCAGCCGGTTCACCCCACTCCCCACGGCTTCTATCCAGAACCGTGAATTCTGCTCCCTCCCGGAAGAGGATGTTCCAGGGGTGAAAGTCTCCGTGAACCTGGCTTAGCCTGTGCTCCCTCCCCCTGAGCTTCCACCTCCATCCCACGCAAAGCTTCTCGAACTTTTCCAGTTCCTGACGGCTGACGAATTCAGCTTTCTCAGGGTAGTTGTCTATGATCCCCATAATGCATTCTCCATGGCCTATGAGCTCTCTTATCCTACGCTTGTAAAGGTTTGGAGCCTCATGCTTCACCTTGTGGACGCCAGCTACATAGCTGGCTAAGGCTTTACAGCGTTCCAGGTCAAGGCTTGTAAGGCTTCCCTCACTGGCAATCCTGTTCAGGTCCCAGAAGTATTCCCGCCCCTCAGCTTTCTCCACGACGAGGAAGAACTCCTCGAAATCCCCAAGGGAAACCATGTTTCTACTTTTGGTGAAGATGCCTACGTCCAAGGCTTTAACGTGGCGTGGAAGCCTGCCATAGGTTTGATAGGCGAGGATTAAGCTTTGAGCCCTGTCGCCTGGATGCTCATGGCCGAAGCTGTCAGGCTTCATTGTCTGAACTACGACACTGAAACGTTTACCTTCAACCTCATAATCCACTAGGAGAGGCTTACCGTAGCCGAAACCTTTCAAGTCCAGCTTTCCAGCTTCTCCAGGCTTACCGAACTCTCCAACCGATAGAACTTTAACTTCAGCCCCGTGAAGGGATGAAAGATACCGTGTAAGCGTATCCTCCGCCAAACCTTTCAAAACCGACACCAGCCGAAGGGCTGCTGACAGCATCAAATAATGAGGCTGGAAAGTCTAGTTAAGCTTTCCGCAGCCTGAACCTTCTAACTATAAACCTTGCTGCCAAGTCTGCTGCCTCCCTCGGTTTAAGCCTGTCCGTTTCAAGGGTTAGCTCAGGGTTTAAGGGTTCCTCGTAAGGTGAGCCTACGCCTGGAACGGTGGGGCTTACGCCCTTAAGGGCTTTTTCATATATCCTCCTGGGGGCACCTAAAGTTTTCTTGCGTTTAGCCTCCCTTTCCATGCACAGCTTTAAGGGGCACTTCACGTAGATTTCAGCGAACCTTCCTATCAGCCTTCTGGCTTCCTCACGGTAAGCCCTCCTGTTCCCGGTGGCGTCTATGAGCACGTTCACGCCACTATCCGTTAGAAGCTTAGCTGTAACCGCTAGAACATGGTATACGAGCTTCCTCTCCTCCTCGCTGTAGGAGGGCTTAGGCGTAAGGTATCTTCTAAGCATGTCCGAAGATAAAATGAAGGTTTCCACTCCAAGCCTTCTAAGCCTTCCAGCGGTAAGCCTAGCCAACGTCGACTTCCCAGAGCCTGGAAGGCCCGTGAACCAGACGGCGAAACCTTTCCCGGCAGCCATGTAAACGTCTACCTTCCCAGGCGAGTTTTCCTCTGTAATTTAAGTTAACCTTTAAATTATATTCATTAACCAAAATAAGATTGTGAGCGTTTTCAAGCGGAAGGGTAACCTATGTTTTTTCTTAAAAGGCGTAAGCCGAAAGCTCCGAAGGCTGTGGTGAAAGAAGAGGAAGCCCCCTTCGAGATACCGGCCATCTTAAGGTTTGAGCGGAGTGTAGGCACCGAGGAGATTAAGCGGGCTGAAAGCGAGCTTCGGGTTTTAAGCGTTGAAAGGGAAGCCCTAGGCGAAGTTTTAACCAGAATCTTCGAGGCTGCAGCCTCTGGGAGAATCACCTCGGAGGAGAGGGACAAGCTCATAGCCAAATATAAAGAGCAGCTTTCAAGGCTTGACTCAACCATCCAGCACAGCGAACGCATACTAAGCCTTCACAAGCTTGAGGAGGCACGTGCTGAACTCATAAAAATGTTCCAAACAAAGTTCGTCGAAATAAACAGCAAGATAGAGGAGATAAGGAAGAAGCTTGGCTTAGAAGTTAAAGCCGCAGCCGAGGTTCCCATAGCTCCAGCACCTCCCGCACCGCCTAAGAAGGAAGTTAAACCTCCACCGCCGAAAAAGGAGGCAGCTGAACCTGTAAGGCGGAGAAGCAAGGCTGACGAAGAGCTGGAAAGGCTTAGAGAAGACCTTCAAAAGGAGCTGGAGAAGCTGGAGCAGATGGAATTGGAGGTGTAAACCTCCTGGAAACATGGGTTGAAGACGCTAGGAGAAACGCTGCGAGAGAAGCCGTGAAGACTGTGAAAAGCGGAGATGTGGTAGGGCTTGGAAGCGGCAGAACCGTGGTCCACGCCATCACCGAGCTGGGCAGAAAAGCGAAAGCAGGGAAAACACGTATCTACTGTATTCCCTCCTCCTACCAGGTTCTCCTAGAAGCCTTGAAAGCCGGCCTCAAGATTTCAAGCCTTTACGAGCATCCTGAAATCGACATTACGCTGGACGGTGCAGACGAGGTTGACGCCAGGCTGAACCTCACCAAAGGCGGGGGAGGCGCCCTAACGAGAGAGAAAATTCTAGCCGCTGCATCCAAACGCTACACCATTATAGTCGACGGGAGAAAACTTGTGGATAAGCTTGGCTCCAGCAGGCCTATCCCCGTGGAGGTTCTGCCCTTCGCAGCTCCCACCGTCATGAGGAGGCTTGAAAGGATTTTCGGTAGAGCCGAGTTTAGGGAGGGCTCTGGAAAGCTCGGTCCAACCGTAACCGACAATGGAAACTTCCTTTTGGACGTTCACACAGGTCCCCTAGATAACCCTTGGGAGGCCGAGCGCAGAATTAAAAGCATCCCCGGAGTTGTAGAGGTAGGATTGTTCGTTGAAATGGCTCACGAGGTTTACGTAGGCTTCAAGGACGGAGTTAAAAAGCTCAGCCGCAGCTGAAAGGTTTCAGGCTGGAAGTCTGAACCCAAGCATGGTGAAGGATAAAGTTATAAAGTTTGAGAGGAGGCCTCCGGTCAAAAGCACTATCATGCTCTTGTATTTCCCCATTCCAAGCAGGTAAGCTATGAGGGCTCCAGTCCAAATTCCCGAGGAGGGAATCGGTAGGGCTACGAAAAGGATTAACCCTGGAATACCATACCTGTCCATGTACGGTCTTACCTTGGCTCTAACCTTTCCAACATGGTTCAGGTAGGCTGACGCCACTTTAACCCTAACCCTTCTTCCACCCTTCAGCATCCAAAACATTAGATTATCTATTCTGGGGAAAGCTTGGGGTAAAACTATTGAAAGCACAAGTATTCCCGCCGTAGCCACAGCCATAGCCGTCGAAGGGCTTAAGCCGCTGAAAATCCCGAAGACTAGGGCGTATCTTCCCTCGAAGCTTGGTATAAGGGACAGAAAGAAAACCGTGAGGTGAATGTCTAAGCCTGAGCCGAACATAGCTTTATACACTACCTTTATTAACGGTTTAAAGAAGGCTATTTAGCTTTCTATAAGCCCTATTTCAGGGGTTACAACGCTCTTCAGGCTTTCCTACGGCGGCTCTGAAAGTAAGCCACCTAGAAAAGGGAAATTATTTAAGCTGCGAAAATCCTTTTTGAAGGTTGAAGCCTTCACCATTCGAAGGTTTGTGGTGGGGGTGATGGAGGGTCAGGGAGTTAACTGTGACCCGTGCAAACGTTATGGGAAGTCCAAACATAGGGGTTTTCGCTAGGGCTACTGATAGCTATGCCATTTTCCCGGAGGGAATCCCTGAAAGGAAACTTGAAAGGGTAAGCCGCTTCCTCGGAGTTAAAGTCGTAAGCTTGGACTTAGGCTACTCGAAGCTTATAGGTGTGCTCTCAGCTGCCAACTCTAAAGGCCTGCTGATACCTCACTACATAACCAGCGAGGAGGAAAAACTGCTGAGGGAAAAACTCAAGGTTGAAGTTAAAAGGCTTAAAAGCAAGTATACCTCAGCTGGAAACCTGATTCTAGCCAACGACGTTGGAGCTGTGGTTTCGCCTTTACTGGGTAAACGGGGGCTTGCAACCGTTGAAGACGTGCTTGGAGTTGAAGCTGTTCATGGAAGCGTGGCGGGCATACCGCTGCCAGGCTCTATGGCTGCTGCAACCAACCGTGGGGCTATGCTTCACCCTCAAGCCTCCGATGAGGAGCTTAAACTTGTGTCAGAAGTTTTAAAGGTTAGGGTTGGAGTTGGAACGGTTAACGGAGGCGTATCCTACGTTTCCAGCGGGATAGTTGGCAACAGCCGTGCGGTGCTGGTAGGCTCCCTGACGACAGGTCCAGAGCTTATGACTGTTTCCACAATCTTCGAGTGAAAAGGGGAACCAGGTTTGAGTAAGGGTGTCAGGGAGGAAAGGGAGCTGGTCAGAATCCTTGACAGGCTTGGCTTCGCGGTGCTGCGTGCTCCAGCGTCAGGCTCGAGAACCAAGCTTGACAGGCCTGACCTTCTGGCTGGACGTAAAGGCTTTATCGTAGCCTTAGAGGTTAAAACTACAAGTCGTGAAACCTTGTATTTAGGGGAGGAATCTGTGGCGCAGCTTTTAAGGTTCTCAAGAAGGTTCGGGGCGAAACCTCTCCTAGCGGTTAAGTTTAAACATAGGAAAAGAGGATGGCTTCTCGTGGAGGCTGAAGGGCTTAAAAGAACTGGCAGAGGCTTCAAGCTTACCCTGAGGGAAGCGTTAAGAAGAGGCTTCACCCCAGAAGCCCTGGTAACAGGAAAACTTGAAAACATGTTCAGCTAAAAACCTGGGAGAGCTGAATCTTGGCTGGAAGAGTTGAAATCGACGGAAGCATGTTGGAAGGCGGAGGACAGATTTTACGGACCTCTGCAGCCCTCTCAGCTTTAACAGGCAGGCCTGTGAGGGTTTTCAACGTCAGGGCCAGACGTAACCCTCCCGGGCTCAGGCTTCAGCATCTCGCAGCCATAAAAACCGTTGTAATGCTTACAGACGCTGAGGTTGAAGGTTTAGAAGTGAGCTCCCTTGAAGTAGGCTTCAACCCTAAAGCCATTAAGGGAGGAAGCTTCTCCTTCGACGTTGGAAGCGCCGGAAGTATAACGCTTATCCTTCAGGCCTTGGCTCCCGTAGCAGCCTACGCGCCTTCACCCGTAGAGCTTGAAATAGTTGGAGGAACGAACACCAAATGGTCTCCGCCAGTCGAATACGTCAGAGAGGTTCTGCTGCCAACGCTTAAACGTATGGGCTTCGAAGGGCGGATTGAAGTTGTCAGAAGAGGCTTCTACCCTCAGGGGGGAGGAGACGTTAAAGCCTTTTTCAAACCCGTCAAGTCCCTGAAGCCCATAGAGATCCTATCCCAAGCCAAAGTAGCCAGTATTAAGGGAATATCCTACAGCTGCAGGCTTCCCCGCCACGTATCCGAGCGAATGGCCTCCGCAGCCAGAAGGCTTCTTGAAGCGGCAGGCTACAGCAAACCGTCCTTCGAAGTTGAAACCCTCCAGCATGAAAACTCGAAGTGCTCTGTAAGCCCAGGCTGCGGGATTATCCTCATAGCCGAGTTTGAGGACGGCGTCCTCATGGCGGCTGACAGCCTAGGCGAACGTGGAAAACCTGCTGAAAGGGTTGGAGCTGAAGCTGCTGAAAAGCTTATCTCTCAGGTTAGAACCGGCGCCCCTGTTGACACGCATCTGGCAGACCAGCTTATAGTCTGGATGGCTCTTGCCGAGGGGGAATCGAAGATTAGAGCTGCTAAGCTTTCCCTTCACACGCTTACAGCCATAGAAGTCTGCAAAAGGTTTATGGAAGTCGAGTTTAAGGTGGAAGGCAAGCTTGGCGAAACCTCCACCATAACCTGCCGGGGCGTTGGGCTGAGAAACAGGTTTATAGGATAGTTAACTTTAAAACGGTCTTTCAGCCCTATTTTTGGGGGAGCGTTTAAGGGATGACCGTAGGACTGTATGTAGGCAGGTTTCAGCCTGTCCACCGCGGGCACGTTTACGCTGTAAACTATGTTCTTGAAAGAGTGGACGAGCTTATCATAGGGATTGGAAGCGCCCAGTTCAGCCATGAGCCTGAAAACCCTTTCACAGCTGGAGAACGCTTCACCATGCTCAGGCTTGCCCTAGACGAGGCTGGCGTTGACAGGCGCCTGTACACTGTTATACCGATACCGGACACCCAAGTTCACAGCATATGGGTAGCCCAGGTTCTAGCCTACACGCCAGGCTTCAACACGGTTTTCACCAACGACCCTCTAAGCTGCCAACTGTTCATGGAGGCAGGCTTCAAAGTTGAAAACATAAGGTTCTACAAGCGGGATGTTTACTCTGCAACCTACGTTCGCGACCGGATACTGAACGGTGGAAACTGGGAGAGGCTTGTCCCGAAATCCGTAGCCCGCTACATTAAGCAGATAGGAGGAGTTGAAAGAATAAGAAACCTCTCGAAAACAGACAAGGTTAAAGGCTTGAAGGAGAAAGGCGTGTACTAGGCTTCAACCCAAAGTTTCTCTCCAACCTTAACTTTAAGCCTGTCTGAAGCCCTAGCCTGATTTACTGAAACCTCCATGGTCCCCCAGCTTCCAATAAGGGTTAAAAGCTCCCCCACTTCAGCCTCAGCGTAAGCCCTCAGAAACTTCACCTTCAAAGGTTTACTTTCCACCCTTCGAAATGAAAGCTTAAGAACGCTGCCAGGCCTCACGTTGAGGGAGGCTAGAAGCTCTCTGCCGATGTTGGTTACAAGATTCCCAAACCTGTCAACATAAACTATTTCCCCCTCGATTTTCCCTTTAAAAATCCTAGCTTCAGGTATAGCCGCCTCAACGTAGGTTGAAGTTTTAACGCCTAGCCTTCCAGGCTTAACTCCGCAGGCTATGAGGGCAGCTGCCGGAGCGAAGATGTCTCTGCCTTGGAAGGTTTCCGTGAACCTTTCAGGCAGAAGCCCTCTACCCTTGATTTCATACACGTTTTTCATGCCAAGTTTTCTCGCAGCCGGAATTAGTATGCCGTTGTCAGGCCCAACCAGCACGCCTTTCTCAGCTTCGACGATTAAAGGCTTTCTTTCTCCCCCGACACCAGGGTCCACCACAGCCACGTGGATTGTTCCCTCGGGAAAGTATGGGGATGCCCTAGCCAGCAGGTAGGCTGCCAGCTTCAGGTTGAAGGGTTCAACCTCGTGGGTTATGTCCACTATGGAGGCTTCTGGGCATAACGTTAAGATTACGGCTTTCATCTCGGCTACGTAGCTGTCCTTCACGCCGAAGTCCGTTAGCAGGGTTATTACAGGCCTTAAAACTTAACCCTCCCCTGGAAGGCTTCCTGTTGAAGCGTATCTTATCTTTCATTACCGTATATTTCTTCTCATAAAAGTTTACTTGTGAGGCTGAATAAGCTGTTTAATGCTAAAAGTTTTTCTTTAGACCCTACATAATCTTCCTTAGGCGTAATTAACTGTTTAAGGTAAGGTTTTCACGATGGAAACTGGAAAAATGCTTTTAATGATTCCAGGTCCCACTAACACCCCTGAAAGAATCATGAAGGCCATGGAGAGGCCGATAATAAACCATAGGGGGCCAGCCTTCCACTCCCTCTACAAAAGCATCCTCGAAAACCTCAAATACGCATTCCAAACCGTGAACGACGTTTTCCCTTTAACAGCCTCCGGAACAGGAGGAGTTGAATGCGCCGTAGGAAACATCATAGCCCCCGGAGACAAAATCATAACCGCCCACTTCGGCGTCTTCGGAGAAAGGCTTAGAGAAGCTGCCGTCAGATTTGGAGGGAAACCCATAGACGTTTCAGCCGAGTGGGGTGAAGCACCAAGCCTGGAAAGGGTGAAGGAAGCCCTAGACGAGAACCCAGATGTAAAAGCCATAGCCACAGTGTACAATGAGACCTCAACCGGTGTAACCTGGAGAGTTATTCAGGAGCTTGGAAAGCTCAGCCGCCAACACGACAAAGTCTTCATAGTGGACGCCATATCCGTTCTGGCAGGAGACAGGCTTCCCGTCGACGAGTGGAACGTGGACATCTGCATCGCTGGAAGCCAGAAATGTCTGGCATGCCCGCCAGGCGTCTCCATGGTTTCGGTAAGCGAAAGAGCATACCAGGTTTTAAGGGAGAACAAGTATAGGCCCTTCTACTTCGACCTTGAATCCTGCCGGAGGTTCGCCTACGACAGGATGGAAACACCCTTCACCCCGACTTTAACCCTCTTCTATGGCCTAGATGAAGCCTTAAAGTTTCTGAAGGAGGAAGGCTTAGAAAACAGGATTGAAAGGCACAGGATTTGCGCTGAGGCCTTCTACGAGGCTTTCGACCGGGCTGGCCTTGAAACCCTTTCCAAGGGTGGAAACCGCTCTAACACGGTTATAGCCCTCTGGAATCCTCCGGGAATAGACGGGGAAGAAATGCGTAAGATGGCTAGGGAAGAGCATGGCGTAGCCATCGGAGGGGGAATGGGAAAGCTTAAAGGGAAATGCTTCAGGATTGGAAGCATGGGGATAATCTGCCAGCCCTACGTTTCAAGAACCCTTAAAGCAGTCTTCAACGGGCTTGCAAAGCTAGGCTATAGCTTCCCAGAGGAGCCGTCTAAAATCATAGCCGACGTTGAAGCCAAGCTAGCTGATAGGCTAAGTAAGCTTCCGCCCCTCCGCCTTTAGTCTTTCCTCAACTAGGTCGAGAATTCTCCGAGCGGCCTCCTCCTTAGACATTCTGGGAAGTCTTACGGCTTTTCCTCTCCTATCCACTATCAGGGCTTCTATTTCTCCAGCTTGGAAGCCTGCTCCAGGCTTTGAAACATCGTTCGCCACGATTAAGTCGGCTTTACAAGCCTTAAGCCTCTCCAGGGCTCTCCTCTTCAGCTCTCTCAGCGAAACCTTGTATTCGGCTTTGAAGGCTACGAGGAAGGTCTGCGGGCTGCACCTTTTAACTTCGTCCACAAGCTTAGGGGTTGCCTTAAGCTTAACCGTCAGCTTCCTGAACTTGCTTGTTGGAATCTTAGACCGTGAAGGCTGTTCAGCCTCGTAGTCTGCCATGGCTGCAGCAGCTAGGAAGGCGTGGTAGCCTCCTGACTTCAGCTCTTTCACTGCGACTTCAAACATTTCCCCGGCGGTTTCAACCCTGACTGTTCTGGCTTCAGGAGGAGGTCTGGCGCTTCCAGGCCCGTAAATCAGGGTTACCTCCGCTCCCCGCCGTAGGGCTTCAGCTGCAAGGGCTACGCCCATCCTGCCGGAGCTTCGGTTGGTTATCACTCTCACCGGGTCCAGAGGCTCCCTTGTAGGGCCTGCGGTAACCAGAAGCCTGAAGCCCTCCAGGGTTTTAGGCGTAAGCCTTCTAACCGCAGCTTCCACGATGTCTTCAACGTCAGCCATCTTCGCTTTTCCCTCTTCGACTTTAGGCTTGACGATTTCGAAGCCTGCCTCTTGGAGGGCTTCAAGGTTCCGCTGGGTGGCAGGGCTTGAAAGAAGCTGGTGGTGCATGGCTGGAGCTAGGATTACCGGTATCCCCGCGCCCATGGCTGCGAGGGCGAAGCCTGTGACTGCGTTGTCGTAGATTCCATGGGCGAGTTTGGCTAGGGTGTTGGCTGTGGCAGGTGCTATGAGCATTAGGTCCGCAGGTGTTCCTTCAGGAGGCTTAAGGAAGGCTGCGACGTTCTCAATTTTACCTGTGATTTCGGTTACAGCCGGGTTTCCCGTGGCCCACTCTAAGATTTCAGGGCTTAGCATAGCCTTGGCTTTAGGTGTCATCACAGGATAGACTTCAGCTCCAAGCCTCATAAGCCTCCTAGCCAGCACCGGAGCCTCGATTACGGCTACACTCCCCGTTACGGCTAAAACTATTCTTCTGCCTTCAAGCCTCCGGCTTTCAGAGCCTATAAGGCTTTTTGAAGGATGGCTGAAACTCCACATTCCTGTTTTCTCCCAGCCTCTAAATCTTTTACAAGCCTGGTTAACAACCTGTTCAGGGGGGTTGGAACCCCAAGGAGGCTTCCAAGCCTGGACAGAGCCCCATTAATATAGTCTATTTCCGTCCGCTTCCTGTTTTTCACGTCCTGAAGCATAGAGTTGTAGTTTTGGGCGGTGGCCTGAGCGGTTTCAAAGGTCAGCTTCACCGGGTCCCTGAGCAGACGCACGCCTTTCCTCTCCGCAACCTTCACGCCTTCCCTAACGGTTTCAGCCATGGCCTCCGGTATGCCTTCTGCTTCCAGAAGCTCCCCGTTTCTCAGCCCGGTGAGCGCCCCGAAAGGATTTATCCCAGCGTTCACAAGGGTTTTCTCCCATACGATGGATTCCATGTTTTTCTTCATTCCCGCTGGAAGTCCTGCCTCGCGGAGACAGCTGGCAAACCCTGACAGTCCTTTCAAGGGCACATCCGCTATCAGGGTTTCTCCTACACCCGTACAGCATACCACGCCCGGCCTTTCCACGTAGGCCCCGCAGAAGCTTACACCTCTGACCACCGGGGTTAAGAAGCCTAAAGCCTCCGCTACTTCCCCTTCAACGCCTAAACCATTCTGCAAGCATAATATAGGTGAGCCGCTGGCAGCCGCTACAGGAGCAACCTGCACGGCGGCTTCAGCTGCCTGGTAGGCTTTAACCGCCAGCAGAACCAGGTCAAAGCCGTAGGGGCTTCTAAGCCTGCCAATGGCTTCAACAGCCTCCTCAACTTCGACTTTCAGGTTGAGCTTCCCGTGTACTCTCAGGCCTCTACTTCTGACGGCTTCAACCGTTAGAGGCCGCCCTACGAGGGAAACCCTGTGGCCTACGCTGGAAAGGATGGCTGTGTAGAGGCAGCCTAAGGCTCCCGCTCCAACCACGAGCAGCCTGAATTTTTCCACGTCTACTCTTCACCCTACAAGCTTCTCCCATTTCTTGATTTTCAGGACTTCGGACAGGGTGCTTCCAGCCTTTATTTCAGCTCTTATCCGCTCCTCCTTCTCTCTTACGTCTTCAGCTCTGTTGGCTATTTCAACAGCCTGCTCTTCAGGGATGACTACAACCCCGTTGTCGTCGCCGACCACCCAGTCTCCAGGCTTAACTTTCACTCCCCCACAGGTTATTTCAACGCCTATTTCTCCGAAGCCTTTCGGGTCTCCGGCTGTAGGCGTTATCTCCCTGGCGTAAACCGGGAAGCTCAACTGCCTTATTACTTCCACATCTCTCACAGCTCCGTCTATTACCACGCCTCCAAGCCTTCTCCCCACAGCACTGTAGGTTGCCAGCTCACCCCAGATGGCTTTGCCACGCCCCTGAGCTTCGATAACGATTATCTCCCCCGGTTTAGCCTGCTCTATTGCTTCTATAGGCTTAGCCCAGTCTCCGGGGAAGGTTCTAACCGTGAAGGCTTGCCCAACCATTTTCAAGCCTTGAACCACCGGCTTTATGCCTTCCATCTCTCCCCTACGGTGCATGGCATCAGAAATATTCGGTGTGGAAACCCTGAGCAGGAGGGCCTTAACCTCTTCAACCCCTCCAATCTTCCTGTAGAGGTGTGATGCCAGCGGCCTCTTCGCTTGCAGCGCCTTCTTTATCCTCCTGGCAGCCTCAGCAGCGTCCGCAGCCTTGATTATTGCTCCTCCAACTATCAGTATGCTGGCTCCAGCCTTTAAAGCCTCCACAGCGGTTTCACTGGTTATCCCTCCGGCGACGGCTAGGGGAATCTTAACCCTGCCTGAAAGCTCCCTTAAAACCTTCACCGGGCTTAGGCCTCGCATCTGCTGGTCTATTCCAACGTGGACGCAGAGATAGTTCACGCCAAGCTCTTCAAGCCTTAAAGCTCTCTCAGCCATCTTTTCCACGCCTATGAGGTCCACCATGATTTCCGCGCCGTATCTACGCCCCGCCTCCACTGCTTCCCTCACCGTGCTGTCGTCGGAGGCTCCTAGAACTATCACGATGTCCGCTCCAGCCTTAGCAGCCATCTCAACCTCCACTGAACCGGTATCCATAGTTTTCATGTCAGCCACAATCTTCCTGCCTGGAAACCTTTTACGCAGTTCTCTAACAGCGTTCAAGCCTTCGCTTTTAATCAGGGGGGTTCCAGCTTCAAGCCAGTCGGCTCCACCCTTAACAGCTTCCTCAGCCACCTTTAAGGCTCGGTGGAGGTCTGAAAAGTCTAAGGCTACCTGGAGAATAGGCTTCAACCCTAGCTTAACTCCTCCCTGAAGCCAGATTTGAAGATAACCTTTCAAGCCTGCTCCTAATGTAGTTTAAGGCCTCAGCCAGAGCCTCCCTGTTATCGTAGGAGGAGGCTTCCCTGCGTAGACGCTGCTTAGAGGCGCTTCTAAGCTTTTCAATTTCAAGCCTAAGTTTAGGCAGAGCTCTGACCACGTTGTCGATTATGGTTATGGAGGCGTTGAAGGCTGAACGGGAGAGAGGGTTAAGGTCTATAACGACGACTTTTTTCCCAGCTTTTCTTAAGGCTTCAACTCTGTTTCCATCCTCTATTCCAAGTAGCACTAGGTCGGCTTCGATTATTCCCTTCGCCTCTGCAAGGCTTCTGAAGCTTTTAAGCCGTGGAATACGCTTCGAAGCGTTGACGCCTAGAATCCTGCTGGCTCCAGCTGCTTTTAGAGCTGAGGCCACAGTCTTCTCTCTAAGCTTTGAACGGTAGAAGAGGTTCACCTCAAGCGGGGCTCCTGTGGCTTTCGAAAGTTCCACAAGCTCACGGGCGCAGAGCGCAGCCAGATTACCGTTGACGGATATGACGGGTTTCTCGGCTAGGAGGAAGGATGCGGCTGCAGCCCTTATGGCCTTTAAGGCGAAAAACTCGGTTTTTTCACCTATCAAATAGTCGAAGCATTCTCCTCTCCCGTGGGCTATAAGGCCTTCGGGAACCACAAGCCCCCTGGCTAAGCCTTCAACCATCTGCTCTCTGACCATGAGAAGTTCGAAGCGGGGATGGCTCCTGGGGACGGGAACCTTTACGATGGTAACCTTAACCTGAGAGGTTTCAGCCTTCAACCCTTACACCTTCTCTGGAAACCTCCGAAACGGTGAGCCTGCAGTCTTCGAAGAGCGGATGGCTTAAAGTCTTCAGAAGGCGGGGTAACTCCTCCTCTTGGACGAGGGTGAAAACAGCCTCGCCAAGCATGTTCATCGAAAAGCCGTGAAAGCCTCTGGAAGCTAGGAAGCTCAAAGCCGCCTTAACCCTTGGAGTTAGAAGCCCTAGAGCCTCGGAGAAGCCTTTTGAAGCCTCAAGGAAGCCTTCAACCGTCGGGTTCCCAGCGAACTTTTCAAGGCATCCCTCGCCAACCCACCTTATAAAGCCTCTCAGGTTCGGGTTTGAAAGCACGCTGCAGGTTGGAAGACCTCCCCAGCAAAGCGAGACAACTCTGAAGCCTTCAGCCCCAAACTTTCTAACCGTGCCGAAGCTTGGAGCTCCGCCTCTCACCCTTAAACTGAAGCCCCCATGGGTTTCAGCTAAAACGGTTCCAAGCCCTGTTCCGCATTCAACCTCTGCCAGGTGGGCGACGTTGGCAGACTCCAGCTGGTGTAAGCCGAGGTTTAAAGTCTCATTTAGAGCTAAGGCTACACCTAAGGCTCCTCCTCCACTGGCACCGTATCCAGCTCCCACGGGAACCTCAAACCTGTGGATTACACGCACATGGTAGGGCTGACGGATTTTCGGCTTCAGGATTTCTATAACCTTCCGTGAGACTTCACCTTTAATTTTAGCTCCAACGCCTTTAACCTCGACTTTCCAGCGGGATGAGGGTTCGGCTTCCAGTTCCGTCCAGACCCCTCGGCTTAGAGTTACCCCCACCCCTCTAGAACCTTTTCTTAGAGGATTAAGGCTATCCTCAACGGTGAAAACGCCTGTGATGTGAGCTGGGCTGAAAACTTTTGCCTTTCTCATCATTCTTTAGGGCTTCGCCTTTTGGGATGTTTAATTTTTCCTTTGAAATCTTTAAAGAACTATGAATTTTATTAAGATTACTCCTTCCAAACCTTAAAATATTATGCCAGCGAAATCTTGGAAATATCCCTGTTGGAGGGGGAATTGTTGCCGGTGGAGAAGGGAGACTTCATCCTCATAGACTATGTGGCTAAGGTTAAAGAGACAGGTGAGGTTTTCGATACAAGCATAGCCGACGTTGCCAGAGAAGCGAAAATCTACCGGGAAAACACGGTGTACGAGCCTATGCTGGTCGTGGTGGGTGAAGGCTGGGTTTTAAAGGGCCTAGACGAGCAGCTGGAAGGCCTAGAAGTAGGTAAAAAAGCAACCTTGGAGGTTCCGCCTGAAAAAGGCTTCGGGGTTAGAGACCCGTCGAAGCTGAAGCTTATACCCTTAAGAAAGTTTAGGGAGAAAGATATCACCCCCTACCCAGGGTTAGAGGTTGAAATAGACGGGAAACTCGCCGTGGTCAGAAGCGTGGGAGCCGGAAGAGTTCAAGTAGACTTCAACCTACCCCTGGCAGGGCGAACCCTAATCTACGAGGTTGAAGTTAAACAGAAGCTTGAAACCCTCGAGGAAAAAGTTAAATCCCTACTCCACAGAAGAATTCCCGCTATCCCCGTCGAGAAAGTAAGCCTTGAATTTTCAGGTGAAGGCGAACTTAAGATTTTCTTACCGGAGGAAGCCCTAATAGTTGACGGGCTTCAACCCTCCAAGCGAGGATTAACCGTTGACGTTTTCAAGCTGATCCCAGAGGTGAAATCCATAACCTTCATCGAAACCTACCGGCGTAAAGAGCCTGAAAGAAAGAAGGAGGCTGAAGCTAAGCCTTCTGAAGCTGAAGAGAAACCCGGGCAAGCCTCACCCCCCTCTGAGGGCAAGTGAAAGCCTCCGAAACACCGACTATTTTACAGGCTTTATTCCCGCCTTCAAGCCCTACGGGAACGCACAGGTTAAAGTACTGGCATGTAAGCAGCCCGCACTCCTGTGGGTTAAACCTGATTAAGGCTCCCTCTAAAGCCTGTTTAACTTCAACGGCAGCCTCAATCTCAGCCTGCTCAACCCTCACCAGGCAGGATGGACCTAAAACAGGACATTCAACCTTCTTGTCTTTAACCTCCACAACCCGGTAGGCCATGTTAGGTTTAAGCTTTCCATGGCAGACCTTGTAGAATTCGCATTCAACGCAGGGAGTCGCCTCTCCCTCATAGATGAAAATGTATCCTGTTTTAGCAAGCTTTTCGCTTAAAAAGGTGAAGATTTTACCGGCCATCCCAAGTCTCTCTAGGGGAACCTCGGTTTTAAATTTTTATTTTTCAAGGGTTCTTGAAAGGGTTTGTCTGGCTGAAGGGTTCACCGTCCTGTTAAGAGTAATGTTTTTATCTTACGTTGGGTATTCAAAAAGTACAGACCTCCTTCCATAGGTTTTAAGCCTGTTTTAAGCCGACTGAAGCTTAAACAACGGTGGGAGTTGCAGCCTGTTATGTACCATCCAGATTGGCGTGAAAAGGCAAGCAGCCTACAGTATAAGGGAACCACCACTGTCGGTGCTGTATGCAAGGACGGTGTAGTGCTGGCCACCGATACAAGGGTTACCATGGGATACTTCATAGCCCACAAACACGGAAAAAAAGTTCACAGAATAGACGACCACCTAGCCATGACCATGGCAGGCGTCGTAGCGGACGCTCAAGCCGTACTGGAAATTCTAAGGGTTAACGCAAGCCTCTACAAGCTTAACAACAAACGCCCCATGCCTGTAGCTTCAGCTGCAAGGCTTGCATCCAACGTCCTCTTCTATAACAGGCTTCTACCCCTAATCATCCAAGCTATAATCGCCGGAGTGGACAGCGAAGGGCCGCACATCTTCTCGCTTGACCCCTTCGGAAGCCTGACTGAAGAGAAAAAGTTTTTTGCCACGGGCTCCGGCTCGCCTGTTGCCTTCGGCATTCTTGAGGACGGATATAAAGAGGATATGACTGTTGAGGAAGCTGTCCCGCTGATGGTTAAGGCTGTTAAGGCTGCTATGCGGCGGGATGCCGCCAGCGGGGACAGTTTCGACGTCGCCATCATAGACAGTAAAGGCTTCAAGGAGCTCAGCGAGGAGGAAAAGGCTAAGTATGCCTAGTTCGAGGTCCAGTTCTAAGGTCGACCAGAGTCAGGCTCAGCCTGCTGAAACAACCCAAGCGAAGATAATGCAGATTATCCTCCAGCATGTTCCTAGGGAAGCCGAGATAACCAGGGTTGAATTTGAAGGGCCGAGGCTTGCCATCTACACGAAGAAGCCTGAAATCCTGCTCAGCCAAAGCTATATTGTCTCTGACATCGTCAGCCTCATAAGGAAGCGTATAACGCTGCGTTCAGACCCAAGCATCCGGATGAAGCCTGAGGAAGCTGAGAAATTCATCCGCTCCATAGTTCCCGAGGAAGCTGAAATAACCAACATACTCTTCGACCAAAATATTGGAGAAGTGGTTATCGAAGCCAAGAAGCCAGGCCTTGTAATATCAAAGAACGGTGCAACCCTCCAGGAAATAATCAAGGTTACCAAGTGGAGGCCCAGAATCCTCAGAGCTCCACCCATACCCTCCAAGATAATAGCTCACATCCGCCACTACCTATACCAGGAAGTAAAAGAACGCCAGCGTATCCTGAGAAACGTTGGCGAAAGAATCTTCAGAACCCCCCTCTACAAGAGCCAGGAGGTGCTGGTAACCCTTCTCGGAGGCTTCCGCCAGGTTGGACGTTCAGCCATCCTAGTGCGGACACGTGAAAGCAGCATCCTCTTAGACTGCGGAATAAACCCTGGAACCCTCAACCCCGAAGACAGCTTCCCTAGGATAGACCTGAACGAGTTCGACCTTTCAAGCCTCGACGCCGTCGTCATTTCACATGCCCACTTAGACCACTGCGGGCTTCTACCCTTCCTGTACAAGTACGGGTACGACGGGCCGGTGTACTGCTCTGAGCCGACTTTAAGCCTTATGTCTCTCCTCCAGCTTGACTACTTGGATGTGCTCTCAAGGGAAGGTGTAATTCCACCCTACGACCAGAAAGACGTCCGGGAAATGGTCTTGCACACCATACCTTTAAGGTATGGAATAGTCACCGACATTGCGCCAGACGTCAAGTTAACCCTCCACAATGCCGGCCATATTCTAGGTTCAGCCATAGTTCACCTGCACATTGGAGAAGGCCTCCACAACATAGTTTACACGGGAGACTTCAAGTTCGCTAAAACCATGCTGCTGGAGTCAGCTGTAGCCAGCTTTCCAAGGGTTGAAACCCTAATCATGGAGTCAACCTACGGCTCGCCGGAGGACCTTATGCCTCCACGCCGCGAGGTGGAAGAAAGATTCGCCTCACTGGTTGCTGAAACCCTGAAGGCTGGAGGCAAAGTCTTGGTTCCCGTGCTGGCGGTTGGAAGAGCCCAAGAAATAATGCTCGTGCTTAACCAGTATATGCGTGGAGGGAAAATCCCGGAGGCACCCATCTACATCGAAGGAATGGTCAACGAGGTTACAGCCATCCACACAGCCTACCCTGAATACATGTCAAAGGAAATTCAGAACATGATCCTCCACGAGAATGTTAACCCTTTCCAGTCTGAATATTTCGTAAACATTAAGAATGCTGACGCCAGAAGCGAGGTGATAACAGGGCCTCCCTGCATAATCCTAGCCACCTCCGGAATGCTTGAAGGGGGGCCTGCCATAGAATACTTCCGCGAGCTTGCCTCCGACAGTAGGAACATGGTTATCCTGGTAAGCTACCAGATAGAGGGAACCCTTGGCAGGCGGCTTCAAAGCGGAATGAGAGATGTAACCATGATAAACCATGAAGGCAAGGTTGAAGTGATAAACGTGAAGCTCAGAGTTGAATCGGTGGAAGGCTTCTCAGGGCACAGCGACAGAAGCCAGCTACTAAACTACGTTAAACGTTTGAATCCGAGGCCTCACAGGGTTGTGGTAGGCCACGGTGAGAAATCGAAGTGTCTGGACCTAAGCTCAACGGTCGAGCGAATGTTCAAAATAAGCAGTGATGCGCCTGAGAACCTTGAAACCCTTAGGCTTTACTGAGTTTTCTTACGCCATATTTTGATGGTGGGGGGAGTTAGAACTATTCTCTCCTCTCCCAGGCGTGCTATGTCCCCGCCGATGGTTTCCACGAAGGCTTTAAGCTCTTCTATAGCGTCTTTAACAGCCTCAATGCTGCTTATGGCTAGGGGGGTAAGCTTAACTATCAGAACGTTTCCATCCCTAAGCTCAGCCTTAATCTTCTCGAGGTCGTTATACTCCTTCAACGGTAAGGCTTTAACGTAGGCTAAAGGCTTCTCTTCAGACTTTCCTTCAGCCTGAACAGGCATAGGCTGGGAGTTCAAATTAACCTTCTCCTATCCAGCCCCCAAGAGCCGGCTGACGCCGGACCTAACTTTACACTATTTATAGCTTCTCCCCAATTCAACTATAAAGCCTTTATACTCAAATATAATACTTTCTAGAGGGCTTGACGCAGAATATAAGAGGCTTTTACGCCCTAAAGATTTCTATAAAGATTCCAAATTTTATCTCCCACATAGTGGATTGTTTTAACCATTTTGCCTTTTTCGCAGCGTCTAACCTCCCGGGAGGAAAGCAGAGCCACGCCTAAGGCTAAGGGCTTTCGGTGGTCAACGTCAACCACGACAACCAGCGATTTCCCGTCGAACTCTCCTTCAACCTGAACGATGCCGGGGCGCATAACGTCAGCCCCATTGCAAATATGAGGTATCGCCCCCCTGTCTACCACCACTCGGGGAAGCATAGCAAGGCTTTCGGAGGCTGTTAGAGGAGGCATAACCCTTCCATCTCCATCCACGAGGAGAAGAGGCTTACCATCAACCAAGTATACCTTGAAGCCCTCCTCAGCCTCCCCAACCTCAACATTGAACTTTTTAGGAAGACCTTGCGATAGCCTGTCCCCAAGAGGTTCAGGAAGGCTTTCAAGCAGCCTCCTGAAATCTTTAACCTTGATGAAATGCCTCCTCAACCCGCTGTTTCCACCTAAAACTATTTCAACAAGTTAAGCTTTAAAATGTCTGGAGGCTCAAGCCTCCGCCGACGTTGGAGGACATCTCATGCCCGAGGATATGGCGACAAAACTGCTGGAAGAAAGTCTTGGGAAAATCGTGCTGGTTAAACTGAAGGGTGGAAGAAGCATCCGTGGAAAACTGCAGGGATTCGACCAGCATATGAACCTTCTGCTGGGCGAAGCGGAAGACGTATCCTCAGCCGACAAAGCCGACAAGCTTGGAACCATAATCGTCAGAGGAGACAACGTCATCCTCATCTCACCTCCCAAAACAGGCTGAACCCTGGTAAAGAGGTGGATAGAAGATGGCTATCAACATGGGAAAGTTCAACAAGCCCGTCCACCGTCGATGCCGCCGATGCGGACGCCACACCTACCACATCCGCAAAAAACGCTGCTCAGCCTGCGGGTACGGAGCATCGAAAAAACTCAAGAAAACCTTCAAACCGTAAAGCTGAAGGCTTCATATTCTCGTCTTTGTAAAGTTTAAATCCACCCTCAACCTGAAAACTAGAACGATGCCAACCCTAAACAGTATAAGGGCCGGTAGTTCAGCCTGGAATGAACGTCCGGTTGGCATCCGGGAGGTCGCGGGTTCAAGTCCCGCCCGGTCCACCACTACTGTTTTTCCAGACATCGGCTGAGGACGACCTTGCCGTTTGGCAGGGTTGCAATGTATATCCATCCTTCTGCGATAAGCTGTTCGGCTTCCTCGGGGGTTGCCACCCGCTGGCTGGGCTGGAGTTGCAGCCTGCCAGACTCTGAACCAGCTCTTACACTGCCCTAAGCTACTTGCTTAAAAATGTTTTGTTTCTGAGCTTATTTTTCATTTATTACATGTCCCTCCTTTAAGTTAAAAGGCCTTCTTTTAGGGCTATTCAGGTTAAGGCGAAACGTTGATAGCGCAGAAGGTTTACCTTTATTTTGTGATTATAAGTATGGATAAGGAAAAATTTGCTTGAATTTTTGGAGAAAGAGAGGGAGAAAAGCGAAGAGGAGAGGCTTGAGGAATACAGTGGAATAATGGAGTTTAAGCGGCTCGAGGAAAATTATGGAATAATTAAAGGCTTCGCTTATAAGCGGAAGAATGACAGGTTAATTCTGATTTTCAGAGGAGGGATATTATTGCCTATAAACCTTGAAGCTGAAGACTCCTTCTGGAAGAACCTAAAAGTAGGTGAATCAAAATATGTGGGCATAGCTTTCGATACAGAATCTAAGACTTTATCAGAAATGTTTAGGGATTTCTTTAAGAGAAGCTTCACGGAAGGAAAACTTCAAGACTTCATTCCGTTTAAATGATAACGGCAATAAAGAAAGGTGGGTAACGATTAGCTTTCGAGAAGTTACTCATGAATTTCAACTTTTGTAGAGTCCTTATAGCTCACTGTTGTTTTCCTTGTTAATTCAACACTTTTGTATATTTACGTTTATATATTTTGGTTAGGTTTTTTATGCTTACATGGTGGATGGGGGTTTGTCTGAAGGCTTCAGGCATATTGTGCGTATTTGCGGCACAGATATAGACGGGTCGAAGAAGTTAGCTTACGGTCTGGCTAAGATTAAAGGTGTTGGACTGAATTTCGCTAGGGCTGCAGCTCTGGCTGTAAACCTTAACCCAGACCTGAAGGTGGGCTTCCTCTCCGATGAGGATGTTAAAAAGCTTGAGGACGTTATCGCTAACCCTCAAAACTACGGCATACCAGGCTTCCTCTACGACAGGAGGAAGGACCTAGAAACGGGAAGAGACCTCCACCTCTACGGCGCCGACCTAGAACTACGCCAGAAGCTTGACATAGAATTCCTGAAGTCCCTGCGGTGCTGGAGAGGCGTTAGACATATGCTTGGGCTGAAGGTCAGAGGCCAGAAAACCAGGACCACCGGCAGAAAGGGTAGAGCCGTAGGCGTAAGCAGGAGGAAGATGTAAGCTTGGGAGACCCTAAAAAGCAGCGTAAAAAATACGAGACGCCCAGGCATCCTTGGAGAGCCGATGTGCTGGCTGACGAGCTTAAACTACTAGGCCAGTACGGGCTTAGAAACAAGAGGGAGCTCTGGAGGGCTAAAGCCATCCTAACCAGGTATAGAACCATCGCCAGAAGCCTCCTAGGCATGCCGGTTGAGCGTAGGGCTAAAGTTGAAAAGGAGCTTCTGGGCAAGCTTCAGCGGATGGGAATCGTAGGCGAAAACGCCACGGTGGACGAGGTTCTAGACCTGAGGGTTGAAGACTTCTTGGAGCGTAGGCTTCAAACTCAGGTTTACAGGATAGGGCTTGCCAAAACCATTTACCAGGCTAGGCAGCTTATAGTCCACGGGCACATAACTGTTGGAGGCGCCAAGATAACATCGCCGGGATACATGGTTAAAAAGGGGGAGGAAAGCCAGATAGCTTACAGCCCTGACAGCCCGCTTCAAAGCGCTGAGCACCCCTTAAGGGTTGAGGCTGCCCAGGCTTCAGGGTGAAACCTATGAGCAGCGGAAAAGAGCATAAAGAAAAATGGGGGATCGCCCACATCTACAGCAGCTTCAACAACACGATAGTGCACATTACAGACCTCTCAGGCGCTGAAACCGTAGCCTTCTGCTCCGGGGGAATGTTCGTTAAGGCTGACAGGCTTGAGCCTTCACCCTACGCAGCCATGCAGGCAGCTGGCAGGGCAGCTCAAATAGCAAAGGACAAAGGCATAACAGGGGTTCACATCAAGGTTAGAGCTCCAGGAGGGCACTTTCATAAGACTCCAGGCCCGGGAGCCCAGCCTGCCATCAGAGCTTTAGCCCGCTCAGGCCTCAGGATAGGCAGAATAGAAGATGTAACCCCTATCCCCCACGACAGCACACGCAGGCCTGGGGGGAGAAGGGGGAGGAGAGTCTAAAGTGAAAATTGAAATTTTAGAGCTTGACGAGAAGCGTGCACGCTTCATCCTTTCAGGGGTCACCGTAGCCTTCGCCAACGCCCTGCGGAGAATCATGATAAGCGAGGTTCCATCCATGGCTGTAGAGGAGGTATTCGTCTACGAGAACACTTCGGTGTTAAACGATGAGGTTATCGCCAGCCGCCTGGGGCTTATCCCCCTAAAAACGGACTTGGACGCCTATGTACCAATGGATGAGTGCGACTGTAAAAGCGACCTTGGATGTGCGAAGTGCAGGGCTTTAGCCGTCCTCGACGTTGAGGCTAAAGAGCGTACGACCGTTTACTCCGGAGACCTCAAGTTCGAAGACCCTAACATTAAGCCGGTTTCAGACAGGATTCCCTTGGTTAAGCTTGAAGCAGGGCAGAAGCTTAAGCTTGAAGTGTACGCCAGGCTTGGAAGGGGAAAGCAGCATGCCAAATGGCAGCCTGTCTCCGTAAGCGCCTACAAGTATATGCCCGTCATCAAAATAAACGCCAAAACCTGTGATGGGTGCGGTAAATGCGTGGAAGCCTGTCCGAAAGCTGTTCTAGAGCTTAAAGCTGGGAAGGTTAAGGTCGTAAAGCTTCTCGAGTGCACCCTCTGCATGGAGTGCGTTAAGGCATGCCCCCTGAGCAACCCTGCCATAACAGTTTCAGGAGACAACACCTCGCTGATATTCCTAGTGGAATCCACGGGGTGCCTCCCTGTTTCCCGGATAATTCTTGAAGCCGTGAAAATTCTTGAAAGGAAAATTTCAGAGTTTGAAGATAAAGTTAAAGCGGTAGGCGTGGTTGAGGCTTGAAGGCTAAGTACACCAACCCTGAAAGAGCCAGAACCGTAAGGCTTCTGAGGAAGCTGGCGAGAGAGAACAAGGCGAAGGTTTGGAGGAGAATCGCTGAGATGCTTGAGAAACCCGTAAGGGGAAGACACGCAGTAAACCTGAGCAGGATAAACAGGTATACCAAGCCTGGCGACGTAGCAGTAATCCCCGGGAAAGCATTGGGCGCCGGATTCCTAGACCATCCTGTAACCGTGGCAGCCTTCTCCTTCTCAGCTAAAGCCAAAGAAAAAATTGAGGCAGCCGGAGGAAAGTGTCTAAGCCTGGAACAGCTTGCCTCAGCAAACCCTAAAGGCAGCAACGTTAAGATTTTAGGGTGAAAAGGCTTGAAGGCTCCTGAAGGCTTCACGGTGGTGGATGCCAGCGGCATGATAGCTGGAAGGCTTGCAAGCCTCGTAGCCAAACGGCTGCTTCGAGGAGAGGAAATCGTGGTGGTAAACGCTGAAAAGGCTGTGCTCTCAGGCAGACGTAAAAGCAGGGTTAAAGAAGTTAAAGAGTTCTGGGAGGTTGTAGGCAGGGCGAACCCCGCCCGCGGGCCGAAGCATCCGCACAGCCCGAGAAGCTTCCTCCGCGATATGGTCTGGGGTATGCTTCCAAGGGATAAGCCTAGAGGCCGTGAAGCCTTTAGAAGGCTTAAAGTTTATGAGGGTGTCCCAGAAACCCTTTCAGATGTGAGCTTTGAAAAACTCCCAGAGGCTTCAGCTGAAAAGCTGAGGCACGGCTACGTTTCTCTGGGAGAAGTCTGTGAAGAGCTCGGCTGGAGGAAGAAAGCTTGACGGGTAAGAAGCTTCCGATAATAAGTATCGGCAAACGTAAGACCGCTGTTGCGAGGGCTGTTATACGCCCCGGAATGGGAAACGTGAGAATCAACCGGATACCCCTAGAAGTCTACCAGCCTGAACTGGCCAGGCAGAAGATTATGGAGCCCCTCATGCTCAGCGGAAACCTCTGGAAGCAGCTTGACATCGACGTTAACGTTAAGGGAGGAGGCTTCATGGGGCAGGCTGAAGCCGTGAGGATGAGCATAGCACGAGGCCTAACCCGCTGGTTTAAAAGCAGCAAACTCAAGAAGCTCCTTCTCTCCTACGACAGGTCAATGCTCGTAGGAGACGAGCGGAGAAAGGAAATGAAGAAGTTCGGAGGGCCTGGAGCCCGCAGGCGCAGACAGAAGTCTTACAGGTAAAATCTCATCTGCGCCCTTTCTTTGCTACCATAACGCTTGTAGCCTTGACTAGGGCTTCAACCCTATCTCCCTTCCTAAGTTTAAGCTCTTCCACGGCTTCACGGGTTAGAATAGCCTTGACTAGGGCTGGAGTTTCAAGTTTAATTTTAACCTCAGCCAGAGGTCCCTCCACCTTCAAGCTTTCAATTTTTCCTTTAAGCCTGTTCCTCACGCTTAGCCCCAAGTCTTCAACACCTCGGTAGACAGTTTCTTCTAGGGCTCTGGCAAGCCTGCTTTCAACCCTCTTAAACTCTGCTAAAATTTGTTTTCCAGTATCTGTAAGCTTGGCTCCGCCTCCACCCTTCTTTCCTCCGCGGTAGGTTTCCACCACGGGCTTGCCAAGGCTGCGTTCGATGGTTGCAATATAGTCCCAAACATACTTGTAAGACATTCTCAGCTTCTTTGCAGCCATGCTTATGGATCCAAGCTTATCCACAGCCTCAAGTATGGTCACACCACCTTCGCCCAGCAGATGGCTTCCACCCTTCTCCAACCAGACTTTGAAGTCTGAAGTTCGCTTCCTCAAACGTGAGTCCCTCACTATCTTATTTGGCTGGAAAGCTTTAAATAAAAATTCCTAAACGAAATATTCAACTGTACATATCGGCGAATTGAAATGCAAGGCAAAGCTCTTCTAACGGCAGCCATAATTCTGCTGGCGGTTCTTGGCACTGTTCTTTACTTTCAAGCAACCGGGCAGAGCAAGGTTGAGAGGCTTACCGTGGCAACCACCACCAGCCTCTACGACACAGGGCTGCTCGACCTGGTTGAAGAAGCCTTTGAAAAAGATTATCCCTGCTATGATGTGGCTTTCATTTCAGCTGGGACAGGCATAGCTCTGCAGTATGCTTCCCGCGGGGACGCTGATGCGGTGCTCGTTCACGCGCCTCCTAAAGAGTTCAAGTTTATGAGGGAGGGCTACGGTGTGAACAGGCGTATAATCGCCTACAATTTCTTTCTGATAGTTGGGCCGGAGTCAGATCCCGCCGGCATTAACGGCTTGAAGGCTGTAGAAGCTTTAACCAAGATGGTTGAAGCTGGAAGAGCTGGAAAAGCCTTATGGGTTTCCCGTGGAGACGAGTCTGGAACCCACAGCAAGGAGAAAGCCTTGTGGAAAATGGCAGGCTTCAACCCTGAAAGGCTTAGGGGGGAAGCATGGTACTTGGAGGCAGGAGCTGGAATGGGTAAAACCCTTCTCCTAGCCAACGAGAAAAACGCCTACACCCTTTCAGACGTTGGAACATACCTGAAATACCATGGAGACGGGCTGATCTCCTTAAAAGTCCACGTAGGCGAGTCCAAGGAGCTTCTAAACGTTTACAGCATCATGGCTGTGAACCCTAGAAAAGTTAAAGAAGTGAACTTTAAAGCAGCCATGGCCCTCATAAGCTTCCTAACCTCAGATAAAGGTCAAAAGCTCCTAGCCCAATTCGGCGTTGAAAAATATGGGCAGCCTCTCTTCAACCCAGCTGTGAAAACGATTCAAGAGCAGAAAAGCTCGCAGGTAGCCCAGTGGATTGCGGAATATGCTTTCCTAGAAGGAGAGGAATGCCCGGCCCAGTATAGGAGGGCTCAGCCATAACCTACGAGATACTTGAAGGTTTGGGGGAAGCCTTCCACCTGCTGGCTTCCGGAAACCATGAAGTGGTGGCAGTTACCGTAAGGTCGCTTGGGGTTTCAGGTTCAGCCACCCTGCTGGCAGCCTCCTTCGCTATCCCTTTAAGCTTGGCCATAGTGCTTAAAAGCTTCAGGGGCAAACCTGTTCTCCTAGGCTTCTTTAATGCGATGATAGGCATGCCGACTGTGGCTTTAGGCTTGATTTTGTATTTGCTTTTTTCCAAGACAGGTCCGCTAGGACCCTTGCACCTCCTCTATAATCCGGTTGGCATAATGCTGGGTCAAGCCGTCCTGATAACTCCTTTAATCGTAAGCTTCACCACCAGCGCCCTAGAGGCTGTGAACCCCGATGTGAGGCTTTTAGCCAGGACCCTCGGAGCCTCCAACCTTCAGGAGGCTGCAGCCGTGGTTAGAGAAGCCTCCACCGGGATTCTGCTAGCCGTAGCTGCCAGCTTCAACAGGGCTGTAGCCGAGCTTGGCATCGCGTTGATGGTTGGAGGAAACATTAAAGGCTTAACCCAGGTTCTAACCACAGCCATAGCCTTGGAAACCGTTAGAGGAGAAATCGAGCTTGGCATCGCGTTAACGGTGATCCTCCTCCTAATCGTGTTCGCCCTAAACCTGGCTGTGAACCTGTTCAAGCGTAGGCTGGGCTGACCATGGCTGACATCGTATTAGAACTGGAGGAAGTCAGCAAGGCTTACGGAGATGTTAAAGCCCTAGTAGACGTAAGCCTGCAGGTGAGGAGGAACAGGATTCTCGTGGTTTTAGGGCCTAACGGAGCAGGCAAGACAACCCTCCTAAAGCTTATGGCCGGGCTGCTCTCCCCAGACTCAGGCAGAATACTCTACAAGGGAAACCCTGTTAACGCTGGTTTAAGCCGGCAGCTCAGAAGGAAGGTCACCATGGTCTTCCAGCGTGCCACAGTCTTCAACACCACCGTCTATGAAAACGTAGCCTACGGGCTTAAAATCAGAGGCCTACCCAAAGCCGAGGTAGAAGAACGTGTCCTAGAGGCCCTGGAAAAAGTTGGCATTGGAAATCTGAGGGATAGGAAGGCTAGAAGCCTCTCCGGGGGAGAGCAGCAGAAGCTATCCCTGGCCAGAGCCATCGCCCTCAAGCCAGAGGTTCTATTACTGGATGAACCTACAGTCAACCTAGACCCTTCCAGTGCCTCCGCTGTTGAAGCCTTCATAAGCAGGATAAAACCTGAAACCACCTTGGTGCTTTCAACCCACAACCTTTTCCAAGCGAGAAGGCTGGCTGACAGGCTTGCCATACTTTTCCGTGGAAGGCTTCTGGAGGAGGGGGAAGCCTCACGTGTTTTCTCCAGTCCCACTCATCCTGAGGCTGCCAGGTTCCTCAGCGGTGAAACCTTCTTTTAGGGTTGAAGCGTAAGGCGTATATAGGAGGCTGGTAGGCTTTAGCTTAGCTGGCTTTCCTTTGGTGAGGGTAGGGGAACCGTTTTGGCTTTAATGGTTCCGATAAGATGTTTCACGTGCGGTGCGCTTATAGGCGACAAGTGGGAGGACTTCAAGCGTAGGGTTGAGAGCGGAGAAGACCCTGCCAAAGTCTTAGACGACCTGGGTGTCACCCGCTACTGCTGCCGGAGGATGCTTCTCTCCCACGTGGAGCTCATAGACGAGGTCCTAGACTACTCGAAGTTTTTCGGCAGGGAGGAAGCTGTTTAACCCTTTCAGGGAGAAGAGAAGCATTAATTTACTGTTTCCGCCTAAAACTTTTAATCGGTGCTGAACGTTGTCTTCAGCTTTAACCATAATTCAGGGAGTGAAGGCCAGAAGAATCTTCAACAGCCGTGGAGAGGAAACCGTAGAGGTCACCGTTGAAACGCTTGGAGGAGCAGGTATAGCAGCAGCTCCAGCTGGTAAAAGCCGTGGACTGCACGAAGTTGAATACTATCCTCCAAGAGGAGTAGAGGAGGCAGTGGAGAAGGTCAGAGAACTCATAGAACCTAAACTCCTCGGAGTTGACTCCTCCAACCAGGAGGAAGTTGACAGGGTTCTTCGCGAAGCTGATGGAACAGAAAGCTTCTCCAATATAGGAGGCAACACTGCTTATGCTGTCTCCATGGCTGCAGCTGAAGCCGCGTCGAAAAGCCTTGGTAAACCCTTATTTCTCCACATGGCGAAGCTGGATGAAATCCATGTTCCCCTACCTCTTGGAAACGTTTTAGGAGGAGGAAAACACGCTGGCAAGGGTGCACCTGACATCCAGGAATTCCTCGTCCTGCCTGAGAAGGCTGAGAAAATCTGGGAAGCCTACGCTGCAGCCGTCAAAGTCCACAGGCTTCTGGGCAAAACTCTTGAAAGGAAGCTTCCAGACTTCACCGGAGGCAAAG